>NZ_JBHUZM010000192.1:0-11891 GCF_042667665.1 Streptomyces sp. NPDC057307
CGCCAATGGCGGGCGCCCCTTACAACTGCCTCAGAAACTGCCTCGGATACAACTGCCTCGGAACACTCAGAACTTGTTACGCGGCGTCAGCCCCAGCGTCATGCCCGCCAGTCCGCGCTGCCGGCCGCCCAGCTTGCCCGCGATCGACCGCAGCGCCGCGCCCGCGGGGGAGTCGGGGTCGGAGAGCACGACGGGCTTGCCGTCGTCGCCGCCCTCCCGCAGCCGTACGTCGATCGGGATCGCGCCGAGCACCGGCACCGAGGCGCCGGTCGTCTTCGTCAGCCCGTCGGCGACCCGCTGGCCGCCGCCCGTCCCGAACACGTCGATGATCTCGTCGCAGTGCGGGCACGGCAGGCCCGCCATGTTCTCGACCACGCCGACGATCTTCTGATGGGTCTGTACGGCGATGGACCCGGCCCGCTCCGCGACCTCCGCGGCGGCCTGCTGCGGCGTGGTGACCACCAGGATCTCGGCGTTCGGCACGAGCTGTGCCACCGAGATCGCGATGTCGCCCGTCCCCGGCGGCAGGTCGAGCAGCAGGACGTCCAGATCGCCCCAGTACACATCGGCCAGGAACTGCTGGAGCGCCCGGTGCAGCATCGGTCCGCGCCACACCACCGGGGAGTTGCCCGGGGTGAACATGCCGATCGAGATGACCTTCACGCCGTGCGCCGACGGCGGCATGATCATGTTCTCGACCTGGGTGGGCTTCCCGTCGGCCCCCAGCATGCGGGGCACGCTGTGCCCGTAGATGTCCGCGTCGACGACGCCGACCTTCAGACCGTCGGCGGCCATCGCCGCGGCCAGGTTGACCGTCACCGACGACTTGCCGACACCGCCCTTGCCCGACGCCACCGCGTACACCCGGGTCAGCGAGCCGGGCTTGGCGAAGGGGACCTCGCGCTCGGCCGTACCGCCACGCAGTGACGTGGCCAGGTCCTTGCGCTGCTCGTCGCTCATCACGTCGAGCGTGACGTCGACATGGGTGACGCCGGCGACC
Source organism: Streptomyces sp. NPDC057307 (assembly GCF_042667665.1). NCBI lineage: Bacteria > Bacillati > Actinomycetota > Actinomycetes > Kitasatosporales > Streptomycetaceae > Streptomyces > Streptomyces sp. NPDC057307. Next base: position 1,001 of record NZ_JBHUZM010000192.1, read on the forward strand.
GAGGCGACGGCCTCCGTCACATTCGTGGTGATCGTCTCGCGCATGGGACAGCCGGACACCGTGAGATAGATCGTGACAGCCACCGCGCCGTCCGCCCCGATATCGACCGATTTGACCATGCCGAGGTCGGTGATCGGCCGGTGGATCTCGGGGTCGTTCACCGTCGCCAGTGCTGCGCGTACCGCGTCTTCCGCGGGAGCGACGGTTCCGTGCGTGTCGGTAGCCATAGGGAGATGGTACGGCGCGGCGCGCACACCCCGGAAAGCGCGTCAGTGCTCCGGGTGGTCGGCTTCGTCACGTCCGCGCGTCGGTTCGGCGGGCAGCAGGACATGCTGCTCGGCGAGGTCCCGCACCAGGTCCTGCAGCTCGGAACGGATCCAGTCGCGGGTGGCGACCTCGCCGAGTCCCATCCGCAGCGAGGCGATCTCACGGGTCAGATACTCGGTGTCGGCGATGGAGCGCTCGTTCTGCTTGCGCTCCTGCTCCTGGGTGACCCGGTCCCGGTCGTCCTGGCGGTTCTGCGCCAGCAGGATCAACGGGGCCGCGTACGAGGCCTGGAGGGACAGCGCCAGCGTCAGGAAGATGAACGGGTATTCGTCGAAACGCACCGCCGGGGGCGCGAAGATGTTCCACAGCACCCACACGATGATCGTCAGCGTCATCCAGACGATGAAGCGTCCCGTCCCGAGGAACCGCGCGATCCGCTCCGAGAGCCGGGCGAAAGCCTCGGGGTCGTAGTCCGGCAGCAGCCGGCGCCTCGGGGTGCGCGGCTGGTCGAGCCGTCCGCGCGGCCCACGCGCCACGGCGCTCGCTCCCGAGACCGCCGCGGCCCTTTCCCTCGCCGCCTCCTTGTCCGCGCGCTCAGTGGCCACTCGCGGCCTCCTCCAGGCCGTGGAACCCGGTCTCCCGCCAGTCGTCGGGCAGCAGGTGGTCCAGGACGTCGTCGACGGTCACGGCGCCGAGCAGTGAACCGCTCTCGTCCACGACCGGCGCCGCCACCATGTTGTACGTGGCGAGATACCCGGTGATCTCGGGCAGCGGCGTATCGGGCGACAGCGGCGGCAGGTCGCTCTCCACGATCGAGCCGACCAGCGTGAACGGCGGGTCGCGCAGCAGTCGTTGGAAGTGCACGGTGCCCAGGTACTTGCCCGTCGGTGTCTCGTCCGGCGCCCGGCACACGTAGACCTGCGCGGCCAGCGCGGGCGAGAGGGTCTGCCGGCGCACCCGCGCCAGCGCGTCGGCGACCGTCGCGTCCGGCCGCAGCACGATCGGCTCGGTGGTCATCAGGCCGCCCGCGGTCCGCTCCTCGTACGCCAGCAGCCGGCGCACATCGGCGGCGTCGTCGGGCCGCATCAGCGCCAGCAGCCGCTCCTTGTCCTCCTCGGGCAGCTCGGAGAGCAGGTCGGCCGCGTCGTCCGGGTCCATCGCCTCCAGGACGTCGGCGGCCCGGTCGTCCTTCAGCTTGCCCAGGATCTCCACCTGGTCGTCCTCCGGCAGCTCCTCCAGGACGTCGGCGAGCCGGTCGTCGTCGAGGGCCGCCGCCACCTCCGCGCGCCGCTTCGGCGTCAGATGGTGCAGCACGTTGGCCAGGTCGGCGGGGCGCAGCCGCTCGAAGGTCGCGACGAGGTTCTCCGCGCCCTGGCCGTCCTCCTCCAGCGTGAAGCCGGTGACCGCCGACCAGTCGACGGTCAGCGTCTCGCCGCGCCGCCGCAGCGCGCCGGCCTTGCCGCGCCGGACGAAGACCTTTCCGATCTCCCACTCGCGGCGGGCGGGCAGCTGCTGCACGGCGACATCGAGGACGGTCACCTGCTCGTCGTTCTCCACGAGCTGTACGCGGCGGTCGAGCAGCTCGCCCAGGACCAGCCGCTCGGTGGGCCGTTGCTCGAAGCGCCGCATGTTGACCACGCCCGTCGTGATCACCTGACCCGAGGCGACGCCCGTGATGCGGGTCATCGGCAGGAAGATCCGGTGCCGGCTGAGTACTTCGACGACCATGCCGAGCACCCGGGGCGGACGGCCGCCGACGCGCAGCATCGCCACGAGGTCGCGTACCCGTCCCACCTGGTCACCGTTGGGGTCGAAGACCGGCACACCGGCGAGGTGCGAGACGAAGACCCGGGAGGCGCCCGACGCCATCATGCGCTCCTCCCTGTCCACGACCGACCGCGACAGTCCGCGCCTGTTCGCGACTGTCCGTCCGTCTGTCTCTGTATGTCTGTCTCTGTCGGTGTGTGCTGCCGGCGGCCCTGACCGTGACGCCCGTGACTGTCCCCGTATCGACCGCGACAACGGGTTCAGGCTAGCCCGTACCGCTCCGTGCCGCCCTGGCGGATCCGTCCGTACGGTACGGGCGATCCGTCGCCGGGGCTCGTTGTCGATGGCCGTGGTCGGCACGGGTACGCTGCGGTCTGCCGTCCCCCGTCACGCATGAGAGGCAGTGCGTTCGTGACCCTTCTTCGGTCCTCCGCCCGACTTTGCCGGGCCGCGATTCCCGTGGCTCTCTGCGTCGGGATGACCGTCGCGCTCACGGCGTGCGGCAGCGACGAGGATCCGGACGCGGGGACGAACGGCGTCGGCAAACTGTCGGCCGCCGGGATCGAGAAGAAGGCGAAGACGGCGGCGGAGAGCGCGGACGCGGTGCGCCTGGCCGGCACGGTCGTCACCGACGGGCAGACGTACAAGCTCAACATGTCGCTCAAGGAGGCCGGCGGGACCGGATCGGTCAGCTCCAAGACCGGCGGCACGTTCGAGCTGCTGCGCGTCGAGGACGAGCTGTTCCTGAAGGCGGACGCGGACTTCTGGAGCCACGCGGACGACAAGGGCGGCGAGGGCGGGTCGGGCGGTACGCCCAGCGAGGCCGACGCCGAGGCCGCCGACAAGCTCGACGACAAGTACGTGAAGGTCCCCGAGGACGATCCGGCCTACGACCAGCTGCGGGGCTTCACCGACAAGAGCGTGCTGCTCGACGGGCTGCTGGGGCTGCACGGCAAGCGCGGCAAGGGCGACCGTACCGAGATCGGCGGCGTACGCACCATCACGGTCAACGGCAGCGGAGGCGCGGGCGGCTCGCTGAACGTGTCGCTGGAAGGTACGCCGTACCCGCTGCAACTGGCCCGCGCGGGTGACGCGGGGACGCTCACGCTCAGCGACTGGGGCAAGGACTTCCCCCTGGAGGCGCCGGCCAAGGGCGCGATGGTGGACTACGGCAGCACGCTGCCGAGCACCTGAGTCCGCCCGGGCGCCCGAGTCCGCGCGGGCGCCTGAGTCCGCCCGGCACCCGTCAGGCTTTCTTCTTGCGCTTGAACAGCAGTCGAGGCACGGCCGCCGGGGCCGGCTGACGCGTCGTCGCGGACGTCGGCAGGGGCACCGCCGCCTGCGAGTCCTGCGGCAGGTCGGTGATCGCGTCACGCGGCTCCAGACGCAGCACCCGCGACTCGCGCGCCCAGCGGTCCGTCATCTCGTCGAAGTCCGGCGCGTTCAGCCGCTTGCCCTTCAGCTCGGCGACAGCGCTCTCCCACGCCTCCGTACGAGGAGCGAGTTCGGTGACGGACGCGGTCCAGGCCACCAGCCGCCCGCCCTTGTCCTTGCTCCGTACGGTCACGTCGGCGGTGGAGCCGTCGACCAGCCCCGGCAGGGGCTGCTCGCCGTCGCCGTCCCCGACGATCAGCGCGGCGCCGTCGAGCCAGACGTGCCACAGGGCACGGGCGGGCGCGCCCGTGCCCCGCACCCAGATGAGGCCGGACTTCTTGGTGGCCTCCTCGACGAGCGCCTTGCCGAGGAGCGATGGGCCGGGAGCGGTTTCTGTCATGCCCGGCAGCCTAGGGGGTGTCGGCGAACCGGCCCCAGGCCCTGCCACCCCGGGCCCTACAGCCACCCGTTGCGCTTCAGCGTCCGGTGGATGGAGAGACAGACGACGGCGATGCCGCACAGCACCATCGGGTAGCCGTACTTCCATCCGAGTTCGGGCATGTGCTCGAAGTTCATGCCGTAGACGCCGCAGACCGCCGTCGGTACGGCGATGATCGCCGCCCAGGACGTGATCTTGCGCATGTCCTCGTTCTGCGCGACGGTCGCCTGCGCCAGATTGGCCTGGAGGATCGAGTTGAGCAGCTCGTCGAAGCCGATGACCTCCTCGTGCACCCTGGCCAGGTGGTCGGCGACGTCGCGGAAGTACTTCTGTACGTCGGGTTCGACCAGCCGCATCGGACGCTCGCTCAGCAGCTGCATCGGGCGCAGCAGCGGCGCCACGGCCCGCTTGAACTCCAGCACCTCGCGCTTTAGTTGATAGATCCGTCCCGCGTCGGAGCCCGGCGGGCTGCCCTTGGCGGGCGCCGAGAACACGGCGATCTCGACCTCGTCGATGTCGTCCTGCACTGCGGCGGCCACCGCGATGTATCCGTCGACCACATGGTCGGCGATGGAGTGCAGGACGGACGACGGCCCTTTGGCGAGGAGTTCGGTGTCGTCCTCCAGCCGGTGCCGCAGCGCGCGCAGCGAGCCCTTGCCGCCGTGCCGCACGGTGATGACGAAGTCCCGGCCGGTGAAGCACATGACCTCGCCGGTCTCCACGACCTCGCTGGTCGCGGTGAGTTCGGCGTGCTCGACGTAGTGGATGGTCTTGAAGACGGCGAAGAGGGTGTCGTCGTACCGCTCCAGCTTGGGCCGCTGGTGGGCGTGCACGGCGTCCTCGACGGCGAGCGGGTGCAGCCCGAACTCCTCGGCGATACCGGCGAATTCGGCCTCGGTCGGCTCATGCAGGCCGATCCAGGCGAAGCCGCCGCGCCTGCGCACCTCCAGCATCGCCTCGTGCGGGGTGAGGCACGGCTCGTCCTTCACCCGGCGGCCGTCGCGGTAGACGGCGCAGTCGACGACGGCGCTGGACGCCGAGGGGTCACGGGTGGAGTCGTACGTGCTGTAGGCGGTGTTGCTCTTGCGCAGGGACGGACGGACCGCCGCACGCAGGTCACGGATCATCGACATGGCTGGCTCCTCACGGAGAGGCCGTCGGCGGGGCGTGGCGCAGCCCGGAACGGGGACGTGACGCGCGTACGTGCCGACACGACATCGGAAACGGCGTGACATGACGGGCCACGACGTTGCGCGCATACGTCCGCAAAGCGGGCGGCACCGCGAGGACGCGGTGACGGCGTTCGCTACAGACAGGCAAAACAGTGCTGGTGCAGTGCTCTTCCGTCGTGCGACATGCCGCGGGCCTGTACGGGGCAGGGCCTCAGATGAGAGAGGCGGTACAGCGCGAGGAAGAGCGGCTGGTACTGGCCGGGTGACTTCGATCCACCGCAGCCCCACCTCCTCCTGCCGGTCCCCCGTAGGGGATGACGTGTGTCGGGACTGGAGAGCGACGCTCAGCGCGCTGTCCCGACCGGCGGCCCAGACTAGCAGCCGATCGGGGCCAATTTGGTCTCTTGCCCGTTAAGACGGCGTTCTATGCTCACCGGATGGCAGAAGTTCTTTCTCTGGTCGAGGCCCGGTTGCGTACGGCTCTCGGCGAACCGGACGCGCGCGCCGCGATGACGTTCGTGGGCACGGACCGCGTCGAGGTGCTGCGATTCCTCGACCCCGGGGAGTCACCGGACTCCGACGGCGGCGCCGTCGTGCGGTACGCCACGCTGGGGATGTCCGCGCGGCCGATGGCCGACCCGACGGTCGTCGTCCCCGACCCGGCGCGGGGGCCGCGCGCCGAGCTGATCCTGTCCGTACGCGCCGGGCTCGCCGACACCGACAAGGTGCTGCGCCCCCTCGCCGTACTGGCCGCGTCGCCCCAGGTCGAGGGGCTGGTCGTGGCCGCCGGCGCCTCGCTGGAGGTCGGTGAACCCCTGTGGCCGGGCGCGCCGTTCAGCTCCGTGCTCGTCGCGGAGTCCGGCGGACTGGTTCCCGACCTGGAACTGGACGCGCCGCTCGAACCCGTACGGTTTCTGCCGCTGCTCCCGATGACGCCCAACGAGGCCGCGTGGAAGCGGGTCAAGGGCGCGCAGGCGCTCCAGGAGCGGTGGCTGGCGCACGGGACGGACCTGCGCGACCCGCTGCGCGGCTCGGTCGCGCTGGACTGACGATCCCGCCGGACGGGCGCCGCGCCGGACCGGCGGTCTACGCGTAACACCTCGTGAGCCCCTGAACCCCCTACGCCGCCCGGAGGAGTACCCGTCTCGTACAGGCCGCCGGTATTTGCCGCGGTTCTGTGCCGGACGGGTGATCGTCCTTGACGGGGCGTCGACCGGGGAGGACCGTTGGGCCCCATGAGGGGCGAACCAGGTTGCCCGAAGTGCGGTGGCCGGGTCAGGGCGCCCGGTCTCTTCGCCGACTCCTGGCAGTGCGACACCCACGGCACGGTGCATCCGATGCAGCCGGTCATACCGCCCAGCGTCGAAGCCCTCGGGGTCGTGGTGAACCGCGCCCGCGTCCCCGTCTGGATGCCGTGGCCGCTCCCCGTCGGCTGGCTCTACACCGGTGTGGCGTACGCGGGCGACGACCGCAGCGGCGGCCGGGCCACCGCCGTCGCGTGCTCGGGACCGGGCCCGCTCGGCGGCTCGGGGGAGCTGCTGCTGGTCGCCGAGGAGCTGGGCGTCGGACTCGGGGCGCGGTACGCGGGGATCGACGGGCCGGACCCGGGCCCGCACATCTGCGTCGACAAGCCCCCGCACGCCAAACTGCTGGCCGCCGGCCGCCCCACCCCCCTCTGGCATGTGCCCGAGGCGCCGCCGGACCGCGCGGTCTTCGCGGGCGAGGCGCTCGGGCTGTGGCTCTGGGCGATCGTCTGGCCGGAGCAGACGGGGCTGCTGATGTACGACGAGCTGGTGCTCACCGATCTGCGGGACGCGGGCGCCGAGGTGGACCTGCTGCCGTGCGGGGCGCTGTCCCCGCGTCTGCTGAGCTGAGAGTCCGCCCCCGGGCCGGGGCCCGACCGTCCGGGAGGCCCCCGTACGCCCGTTATCCTGGACCGTCCCCTGCCGGTCCGAGCCCTTGGAGTACGCGTCGTGCGCATCGATCTGCACACCCACTCCACGGCGTCGGACGGTACGGACACCCCGGCCGAGCTGGTACGCAACGCGGCCGCCGCGGGTCTGGACGTCGTCGCGCTCACCGACCACGACACGACCCGGGGCCATGCCGAGGCGCTCAAGGCCCTCGCCGAACTGGACAGCGGCCTCACCCTTGTCACCGGCGCCGAGCTGTCCTGCCGGGCCGACGGTGTGAGCCTGCACATGCTGGCGTACCTCTTCGACCCCGACGAGCCCCAACTGCTGCGCGAGCGTGAGCTGGTGCGCGACGACCGGGTGCCGCGCGCGCGGGCGATGGTGGCCAAGCTCCAGGAACTCGGCGTGCCGATCACCTGGGAACAGGTCGCCCGGATCGCCGGGGACGGCTCGATCGGCCGCCCGCACGTCGCGTCGGCGCTCGTCGAGCTGGGCATCGTGGACTCGGTCGACGAGGCGTTCACCTCCCAGTGGCTCTCCGACCACGGCCGGGTGCACGTACCCCGGCACGAGCTGGACCCCTTCGAGGCGGTCCGGCTGGTCAAGGCCGCCGGCGGCGTCACCGTCATCGCGCATCCGCTGGCCGTGACCCGTGGCGCGGTCGTGGCCGAGGCGGCGCTCGTACGGCTGGCGGAGGCGGGACTCGACGGCGTCGAGGTCGACCACATGAACCACGACGAGCCCACGCGCGCCCGGCTGCGCGGACTCGCCGCCGAGCTGGGCCTGCTCACCACCGGCTCCAGCGACTACCACGGCAGCCGGAAGACCGTCCGGCTCGGGGAGTACAGCACCGACCCGGAGATCTACGGCGAGATCGTCCGGCGCGCCTCGGGCGCGTTCCCGGTCCCCGGCACGGGCGGACAGGCGTAGGTCCTGTCCGGCGACGGACAGGACCTGAGCGACCCGTACAGCACGCGCTCACCGCGTCCCCCGCGCCATCCGCCCACTCCTCGCAAGGCCACACCGTGTTCGACACCGCCGTTTTCGGTTCCCTCTTCCTGACCCTCTTCGTGATCATGGACCCGCCCGGGATCACGCCGATCTTCCTCGCCCTCACCTCCGGGCGCCCCGCCAAGGTCCAGCGCAGGATGGCCTGGCAGGCGGTGGCCGTCGCCTTCGGTGTGATCACCGTCTTCGGCCTCCTCGGCCAGCAGATCCTCGACTATCTGCATGTGTCCGTCCCCGCGCTGATGATCGCCGGCGGACTGCTCCTGCTGCTCATCGCGCTGGATCTGCTCACCGGCAAGACCGACGAACCCAAGCAGACGAAGGACGTCAACGTCGCCCTCGTACCGCTCGGCATGCCGCTCCTGGCCGGCCCCGGCGCGATCGTCTCCGTCATCCTCGCCGTGCAGCACGCCGACGGCGCCGCGGCGCAGGTGTCGGTGTGGGCGGCGATCGTGGCGATGCACGCCGTGCTCTGGCTGACGATGCGCTACTCGCTGGTGATCATCCGGTTGATCAAGGACGGCGGTGTGGTGCTGGTGACCAGGCTCGCCGGAATGATGCTCTCGGCCATCGCCGTACAGCAGATCATCAACGGCGTCACCCAGGTCGTCCAGGGTGCGTGACACCAAAGCGCCCCCGCACGGATGGTCCGTACGGGGGCGTCTCGACAGGTGCCGATCAGTGGATCCGATGGATCCGGAAATTATGAGGCCGTGGTGACGGCCGGTCGGATATAGAGGCGCTGCCCTGTTGAGGCGGCCTGCTGCACGATCTGATTGACGGAGGCGGCGTCCACGACGGTGCTGTCGACGGCGGTGCCGTCAGCATCGTTCAGTCGCATGATTTCGAAGCGCATATCGCTTCTCCCTTCGTCTGATCCTCCGTAGGAGAACTGTGTGTGACGGGTAGCCCATCGTTGATTACATAAGGCCACAACGCCTTGCCCTCTGCAAACATTCCCTACACTAAGGAAATTTTTCGGTTGGCTAACTACTGGCGGGTACAGTCGCGTCCACGGAGAATGGACCACGTATGAGCGAGGCAGAGATCAACCCCGACATCGCCGAGGTCGGCGCCCGCCTGGAGCGCACGAACGAACTGCTCCAGCGGATGCTCGCCGAGGTCGCGAAGACACCGTCCACGCACGCCATTTTCGTCGACGCGGGTTACGTCTACGCGGCAGCCGGATTACTTGTAGCGGGGACCGAGGACCGGCGGGCCTTCGATCTCGACGCCGAAGGGCTCATCGAGGCGTTCATCGACAAGGCGCGCACGATATTCGCGGACAGCAGGCTGCTGCGGGTCTACTGGTACGACGGCGCGCGGCGGCGTATCCACACGCCCGAGCAGCAGTCCATCGCCGAACTGCCCGACGTCAAGGTCCGGCTCGGCAATCTCAACGCCAACAATCAGCAGAAGGGCGTCGACTCACTGATCCGCACGGATCTCGAATCGCTCGCCAGGCACCGCGCCATCAGCGACGCCGCGCTGGTGGGCGGTGACGAGGACCTGGTGTCCGCCGTCGAGGCCGCGCAGGGGTACGGCGCACGTGTCCACCTCTGGGGCATCGAGGCCGGCGACGGGCGCAACCAGGCCGAGCCGCTTCTCTGGGAGGTCGACAGCCAGCGGACCTTCGACCTCGACTTCTGGAAGCCGTACGTGACACGGCGGCCGGTCACCACGTACGAGAACGAGGGCGATCCGCCGCCCTCGCGCGAACAGGTGCGCTTCATCGGCGCGCAGATCGCCGCGACCTGGCTGGTCGGGCGCGGGCGGGTGGCGATGGCGGAGCTGCTGCCCGGCCATCCGTATCTGCCGGGGCCGGTGGACCAGGACCTCCTGATCGAGGCGGAGAAGCTGCTGCAGCGGTCGCTGCGCGGGCACGCCGTACTGCGACGGGCGCTGCGCGACGGGTTCTGGCAGCACCTGGAGGCGCAGTTCTGAGCCGCGTGCTCAGATCGGTGCCCGGCCCTGGCGGCTGTCGTCCCAGAAGGCGCTGAGCGCGGCGGCCGTACGCGGCGGCTGATCGGTGTTCGGTGAGTGCTCCGCGCCCTCGATCACGGTCCGGCGGGCGTCCAGCCGGCGCGCCATGTCGTCGAGCAACGGCACCGGCCAGGTGTCGTCCCGCTCGCCCGACACCACATGCTTGGGCAGCGGCCGGACAGCGGCCAGCTCGGCGACCCGGTCCGGCTCCACCGTCAACTGCCGCCCCGTGGCGATCAGTTGGGCGGGGTTGTGGCGCAGCCAGCGGCGGCGCAGATCCGCGCTGCCACCGTCGACATCCGTCTCCTCCGGCGGCTCCATCGCCTGGATGCCCTCCCAGACCCGCTCCATGTCCCTGTGGGTGAGCACCAGGGCCTCGCTCAGCAGCCGTACCCGCTCCTGCTGGGAGGGGGCGATGCGCGCGGGGCCCGAGGAGATCAGCGTCAGCGTCAGGAACGGCTCGGCGTCCGTCAGGACGGCCGCGCGGGCGATCTGCCCGCCCAGCGAGTGCCCCACCAGATGGACCGGTGTGCCGACCGCCTCCGCCTGCGCCAGCACGTCCGCCGCCAACTCCTCCTGGGCGTAAGCCTCTTGGGAGTCGGGGCCGTCGGACTCGTACTGCCCGCGGCCGTCCACGGCGACGGCCCGGTAGCCGGCCGCGGTGAGCGGCTCCAGCATCGCGATGAAGTCCTCCTTACTGCCGGTGAATCCGGGCAGCAGAAGGGCGGTGCCCCGTGGTGTCCCCTCGGGGCGCGCGTCGAGCACGGCGAAGTGGCCGCGCCGCGTCGACAACTGGAGGGCGCGGGTGCGGGGCGGGGGAGTGAACGTGGGCGGCCGGCTCATGCGACGAGCGTAAGACCCCGCGCCCGCCGCCGCCTCACCCGGCCCTGGCGCCTCCTACGGAGGGCGGCGCACACGCCGATGGCCCGGCACCCCTGCGGGGCCCGGGCCATCGGCGTCGAAGCGTC
>NZ_JBHUZM010000193.1:0-11688 GCF_042667665.1 Streptomyces sp. NPDC057307
ACCGAGTACCATCCGGCAGACACGCGCACGAGCTGGGAGGACTGACCGTGGGGCGGCTGACCGGCGGGGACCCTTCCTTGTTGCGGCGGATCAACTCCGCCGTGGTGCTGCACGCCCTGCGAGGCGCCGATTGCCCCACTTTCACGGATCTGACCCGGATCACCGGACTGTCGCGCCCCACCGTCGAAGGCGTCGTCGAGGGCCTGATGGAGAACGGCCTGGTCGTCGAGTCGGCGCCGGGCGAGGGTGAGGCCCGCCGGCAGGGCCGTCCCGCGCGCAGGTTCCGGTTCCGGGCCGAGGCGGGGCATCTGCTGGGTATCGAGATCGGGCCGCACCGGGTCGCCGCGCTGCTGTCGGGGCTCGACGGCCGGATCATCGGCGCCAGTTCGCGCGACGCCACGGAGACCGCGTCGGCGGACGAGCGGCTCGACCGGGTGCGGGTCGTCGTCAGCGACGTGCTGCGCCGCGCGGGGGTGGCGCGCAGCTCCCTGCGGGCCGTCGGTGTCGGCAGCCCCGGCATCGTGGAGGCCGACGGGACGGTACGGCTCGGTACGGCGCTGCCCGGATGGACGGGCCTGGCGCTCGGCGAGCGGCTGCGGCGCTCGTTCCGGTGTCCGGTGCTGGTGGAGAACGACGCCAACGCGGCGGCCGTCGCCGAGCATTGGAAGGGCGCGGCCACCGATTCGGACGACATCGTCTTCGTGCTCGCGGGACTCAGCCCGGGGGCCGGCTCGCTGATCGGCGGGCGGCTGCACCGCGGCTTCCACGGCGCGGCCGGTGAGATCGGGGCGCTGCATCTGCTGGGCCGCGAGGTGACACCGGAGAAGCTGCTGTCGACGACCGACGAGCCGCTGCATCCGCTCGACGAGCGGGCGGTGGCCCGTGTGTTCGCGCTGGCGAAGCAGGGTGACTTCGGGGCGAAGCAGGCGATGGAGCGGTTCACCCAGCGGCTGGTCCACGACGTGGCCGCGCTGGTCCTGGCGCTCGACCCGGAGCTGGTGGTCGTCGGTGGCTGGGCGGCCGGTCTCGACGGCGTACTCGACCCGCTGCGGGACGAGCTGTCCCGGTACTGTCTGCGCCCGCCCAGGGTGACGCTGTCGCTGCTGGGCGAGGCGGCGGTGGCCACGGGCGCGCTGCGCCTGGCGCTGGACCATGTCGAGGAGCAACTGTTCGCCGTCGAGGGGACGGTGACGGCCCGCCGCTGAGACAGGGCGACGGGCCGGAGTCGAATCGTGGGAGAAGCGCCGAAGCGTGCGGAGCGCGGTGCGGAAGCCGGTCAGGAGGCCGGTCAGGAGGCCGGTCAGGAAGCCTTGCGCTCGGCGGCGTGGTGGCTTATCTGCACGTCACCGGTGTCCCCGAAGGTGAGCCGGCAGGTGTCGGCCCGGTAGGTCGCCACCGAGACGGCGGCCGTACGGCCTCCGGCGAGATAGCGCGTGGTGACGACGAGCACGGGCGCGCCGGGGAGCCGGTCCAGTTCCTTGGCGTCGTCCACGCGGGCCGAGCCCAGTTCGACGGCGCGGTCCTGGCCCTCCATGCCGAGCCGCTGAAGCTCGCGCAGCACGCTGCGCGCGCGGGCGGGGCCCGAGGGAATGTCTATGGCGGGCAGCTCCGGCACGGACGCCGACGGTACGTACAGAAGCTCGGCCGCGACGGTCTGGCCGTGGGTCACCCGGGTCCTGCGGACCGTGTGGACCTCGTCGGCCGCGTCCGTCCCGAGCATCTTGGCCACCGCGAGGGGCGCCACGGCCGTCACCGAGTCGACGGGCTGCCACGCGTCCGGGTCGGCGCCGGGCCACTCCTGCTGGGTGGTCGACACGTCGACACCCACACGGGGCGGCGCGACGGTCGTGCCGACGCCGCGGCGGCGCTGCAGCCGGCCTTCGAGTTCGAGCTGTTCGAGTGCCTGGCGGAGCGTGGCGCGCGCGACTCCGAAGCGGGCGGCGAGGTCGCGTTCGTTGGGCAGGACCTCCCCGACCGCGAAATCGGAGTCGAGTGCCTCGCCGAGCACGGTCTTGAGGTGCCAGTACTTCGGCTCCGGCACCGTTTCGAGCTGCGTGGTCCCCACCGTGATCCTCCGCAATCGCCGTGTCCCCGGCGGCTTTTCCATGCACTTGTTTATTAAAGGTTCCTGCACTAACTCTCCGAGAGTAGGACGGCCGATCGCGTTGGTCAAGACCAATCCTGCGGGTATCGACCGGCGGAATCGCACTCTGCCACAGATCGTTCACGCAGAGTTCGCAGGTTTGGCGTGAAACGACGGCATCAGCAGGTGGGAGCGCCGGGGGTGCGGACCTGAGGTGTCGGGACAGACACGGACAGGCATGTCAGGGGGTGCCGACCAGCTCCCTCTCCGCGATCCGGCGGGCCGCTCGCCGTGCCCGGAACGCCCCGGAGCCGAGTGCCACTCCGGCGCCCACCAGCAGGCTCCCGGCGGCCTGGGCGGGGCCGTACGCCCCGGTGCCGACGAGGGGCGCGGTGAGTGCCGCGGCCACCGGGATGAGGCCGGAAAAGAGCGTGGCCCGCTCGGCGCCGATCCGCTGCATGCCCATGTACCAGCAGATGAAGCCGACCACGGTCACGACGGCCGCCTGCCAGCCGAGCGCGAGCGCCTCCTCGCCGGTGGGTACGCGGACGAAGTCGGCGCCGTCCAGGACGAGTCCGGCGATCGTGGACTCGATCGCGGCGAGGCCGGCCACGGTCGCGGAGAGCAGTCTGGGTCCGAGCGGGCGCAGTACGGGGACGGCCAGTACGGCGAAGCCGACCTCGCCGACGAGCGCGGCGACGGACCAGCCGAGACCGGCCGCGTCCGTACGGCCCCAGCCCTGGACGGTGAACGCGCCGACGGCGACCAGCAGCGCGCCGTACACGACGGGGCGCGCGGGACGGCGCCGGCTCAGCAGGGGGAACAGGACGGCGACGACGACCGGCGCGCAGCCGACGAACACACCGGGGACGGCGGGCTCGGCGGTGCGTTCGGCGGCGATGACGGAGAGGTTGAAGCCGACCATGCCGACACCGGCGACGGCGGCGAGCCTGCCCCACTGCCTGGGGGTGAGGGCGCGCAGGGGCGCGGCGGCGCCCCTGCCCACGAGCGGAAGGAGGAGCAGACAGGCGAGGCCGTAGCGGAGGGCCTGGCCGCCGGCGTACGGATAGTCGCCGAGAACGCTGTTCGCGGTGAAGGAGGCGCCGACGAGGACGCAGGCGAAGGCGGCGAGGAGCATCCCGGCGGGGGCCGATGCGCCGGGGGAAGTGGCTTTCATGACGCCGACGCTACGAAAGAGAGTGGTCCGGTTTAAGGTCCACTTCCATGACGGTATCGAGGACCACTCCGGGCGAGGCGGCCGGTGGCGGGGACAGCGGGTCGGGTACGGCGTGGACCGACGCGTGGGACGTGATGCTCGCCTCCGCGCCCGCCCGGCGGCGTGGGCGGGTGCTCCAGTCCGCGCTGCGTGAGGCGGTGCGGTCGGGGCGGCTCGCGGCGGGCACCCGGCTGCCGTCGAGCCGTGAACTCGCGGCCGATCTCGGGGTCTCGCGGGGCCTGGTCACGGACGCGTACGAACAGCTCACGGCCGAGGGCTATCTGCGCAGCGGGCAGGGTTCCGGGACGTGGGTGGGCGACGCCGTACGCGCGGCGGCCCGGGGGACGCGTGACCGGGCGCCCCATCCGCCGGGCGCGCGCGCCGACTTCGTGCCCGGCACGCCGGACCTCTCGCTCTTCCCGCGCGCCGCGTGGGGTGCCACGCACCGGACCGTGCTGGCGCGACTGCCGCACCGGGCGCTCGGCTATCCGGATCCGCGGGGGCTGCCGGAGCTGCGTACGGCGCTGGCGGCGCTGCTCACCCGGCGGCGCGGGGTGGCGGCCGACCCGGAGCGGCTGCTGGTCTGTTCCGGGGTGGCGCAGGCGATGACGCTGCTCGGGTTCGCGCTGCACGGGCGCGGGGTGCGGACCATGGGTCTGGAGGATCCGGGCAGCCCGGAGAACAAGGCGGTGCTCGGTTCGGCCGGGCTGCGTTCGGTCCTGCTGCCGCTGGACTCCGACGGTCTGGTGCCGGGCGCGCTGGAGCGGTCGGGTGTACGCGCCGTGGTGACGACCCCGGCCCATCAGTACCCCTCCGGCATCGCGTACTCGGCGGCGCGCCGGACCGAACTCCTCGACTGGGCGCGGTCGGTGGACGGTTTTGTCCTGGAGGACGACTACGACGGGGACTTCCGCTACGACCGGGCCCCGGTGGGCGCGTTGCAGGGGCTGGACCCGGAGCGCGTCGCGTACATGGGCTCGGTCAGCAAGTCGATGGCACCGGGCCTGCGGATCGGCTGGCTGCTGGCGCCGGAGGAGCTGACCGAGGAACTGGTCGAGCGCAAGCGCACCATGGACCTCGGCAATCCCGTGCTGGAGCAGGCACTGCTCGCGGACTTCGTCGAACAGGGCGGTTACGACCGCCACTTGCGCCGTTGCCGGCTGGCGTACCAGCGGCGCAGGGACACACTGATCGCGGCTCTGGACGAACACTTCCCCGGCACCGAGGTCAGCGGTATCGCGGCGGGCCTGCACATCATCGCGGTGCTGCCGGGGCGTTACGGTCCCGAGGCGCGGTTCCTGGAGCGGGCGGCGGCGGCCGGCGTGGCGCTGCGCGCGCTGGCGTACCACGGCACGGCGCGGCCGGACGACGGCCGGGTCCGGCTCGTCATGGGGTACGCGCACCAGTCGCCGTCCGACCTCACGCGCGGGGTGCGGCTGCTGGCGGAGGCGGTCGGGCGCGGCTGATCCGGGCGTGGGGGCGGGCGGGTTGTTCACCCCGGGTTCGTGTGCCGGCCGCCGCCGGGCGCTACGTATGGCACGGCACACCAGGCACACCGGACCCGCCGCAGGAGGCATCTCGATGACGAACAGTTCCCCCGGTTCCCCGAATCCCGCCACGGACCGCCGCACCGTGCTGCGCGGCTCCGTCGCCGCCTCCGCCGCGCTGGCCCTGCCCACGACCGCCGCGGCCGTCGCCGGGACCGTCGCAGGCGCCGCGCCCGCCCAGGCGCTCTCCGGCCGGCCGAGCGCCGACTGGGGTGTCCAGACGGGCGATGTCACCTCGTCGTCCGGCCTGGTGTGGATCCGCTCCGACCGGCCGGCGCGGATGCTGGTGGAGACCTCGGCGACCAGTTCCTTCCGCCGTACGCGCAGCTGGCACGGCCCGCTGCTGGGTCCCGGCACCGACTTCACGGGGACGACGGCACTGCACGGACTGCCCGCCGGTGAGCTGGTGCACTACCGGGTGACGCTGACGGATCCCGACGACCCGCGGCGTACGGGCGAGCCGGTGTACGGCTCGTTCCGTACGGCTCCGGAGCGGCGCCGGCAGGATGTGCGGTTCCTGTGGTCGGGCGACATCGCGGGCCAGGGCTGGGGCATCAAC
Source organism: Streptomyces sp. NPDC057307 (assembly GCF_042667665.1). NCBI lineage: Bacteria > Bacillati > Actinomycetota > Actinomycetes > Kitasatosporales > Streptomycetaceae > Streptomyces > Streptomyces sp. NPDC057307. Next base: position 5,406 of record NZ_JBHUZM010000193.1, read on the forward strand.
CCGGACATCGGCGGCTACCGCGCGTACGACGACATGCGGCGGCTCGATCCGGACTTCTTCCTGTGCAGCGGCGACACCGTCTACGCGGACGGTCCGCTGCTGCCGTCGGTGACGCTGCCGGACGGGCGGATCTGGCGCAACATCGTCACGGAGGAGAAGGCGAAGGTCGCCGAGACGCTGGACGAGTACCGGGGTCAGTTCCGCTACAACCTGCTGGACCACAACGTCCGCCGGTTCAACGGGCAGGTGCCGACGATCGTGCAGTGGGACGACCACGAGGTACGCAACAACTGGTACCCGGGGCAGATCCTGGACGACGTCCGGTACCAGGAGAAGAACGTCGACGTGCTGGCGGCGCGCTCGATCCGGGCGTTCGGCGAGTACTTCCCGGTGCGGACGCTCCGGGCGCGCGGCGAGGACCGGCGGGTGCACCGGGTGGTGCGGTACGGGCCGCTGCTCGACGTGTTCGTGCTGGACATGCGCTCGTTCCGTAACGCCAACTCCCCCGGGCGGCAGGCGGACGACACGACGGGCATCCTCGGCGCCGAGCAACTCGACTGGCTCAAGCGCGAGTTGTCGCGGTCGCGCGCCGTGTGGAAGGTGATAGCGGCGGACATGCCGATCGGTCTGGTCGTGCCGGACGGCACGGCGGACATCGAGGCGATCGCGCAGGGCGACCCGGGCGCGCCGCTGGGCCGGGAGCTGCAGATCGCCGATCTGCTGCGGTACATCAAGCACCGCCGGATCACCGGCACGGTGTGGCTGACGGCGGACGTGCACTACACGTCGGCGCAGCACTACGAGCCGGAGCGGGCGGCGTTCAAGGACTTCGCCCCGTTCTGGGAGTTCGTGTCGGGTCCGCTGGCGGCGGGCGGTTTCCAGGCGAACGCGCTGGACTCGACCTTCGGGCCGAACCGCGTCTTCGTCCGGGCGCCGGACCGGGCGAACGTCTCGCCGATGGAGTCGTCCCAGTACTTCGGCGAGGTCGCCATCGACGGGGAGAGCGGCGAGTTGACGGTGCGGCTGCGGGCCGAGGGGAACAAGGTGCTGTTCAGCAAGGTCCTGAAGCCGGGACGGGTGGGCCAGTAGGAACAGGCTCCACGGAAGGGCGGGTACCGCGAGGTGCCCGCCCGGCCGGGAGCGGGTAACCTCGCCGGTGGTGAACGGGTGAACCGCCCCCGTCCCGGACCACCGTCGGTCACGCCTCCGGGGACTCGAACGAAGACTTCCCGAGGACCGGACACGTCGCGCCATAAATCAACCAAAAGTAGTTGATAGGCGAACTGAAGCATCTTTTACCCATCAGTCACAGTACGTTCGTGATCGCGCAACACCGTTGGGTCACAGTGAGGCCATGACCGATGTGACTTCATCGAAGAGTGCCCGCCGCCCCCACCACTGGCGCCGGGATCTCGTCGAACTGGCCGCCCTGTTCACCGCGGTTGCGGTCGCCGACGCTGTCGCGAACATGGTCGCGCACGGGCCGGACGGACCGTTCCTGCTCGTCGCCTCCGCGATCGCCCTGATCATCACGGCCGGATTCCACACCTGGTGGTCAAGGCACCACGGCCACGCACCACCGGTCGCGGAACGGCCGGCTGACGTCCCGTCGGGCGATTCCCACGACGCCCCCGCCCCCGACTCCGTCGACGCCGACAGCGCCACCGCCCTGTGGCGGATGCGCGCCACCGTGCGCGACGCCCCCGGCTCGCTGGCCGCGCTGTGCACGGTCCTCGCCGGCCGCCGGGTCGACATCCTCACCCTCCAGACCCACCCCCTGGCCACCGGCACCGTGGACGAGTTCCTGCTGCGCGCGCCCGCCTCGCTGCCCGCGCGGCAGCTCACCCGTGAGATCTCACTGGCGGGCGGCAGCGACATCTGGATCGAGCGCGCCGACACGCACGATCTCGTGGACGCGCCGACCCGGATCCTGGGCCTGGCCACCCGTACCGCCCTGGACGCGGCCGAACTGCCCCTCGCCCTGCGTCAGTTGCTGGGCCGCTGCACGATCCACTCACTGCCCGCGGTCTCCCCCACCGGTGGCCCGACCGGCGCGAACGCCCCCGTCGAGGGCATCCTGGAGGGCACCACGATGCGGATGCGCGACCCGAACGGCGGCGTGATCAGCGTCGAGCGCCACTACCTGCCGTTCACGCCCACCGAGTTCGCCCGGGCCCGCGCCCTGGTCGAACTCGACGCGCGCCTCGGCCCGCGCGTCCCCCGCAGCCGGGACGTCCTGACCCTGCCCGAGGGCAGGATCACCGTGCGCCGCGCCGACCAGAGCGACGTCGACGCGGCGTCGGCGATGCACGAGCGCTGCTCGGAACACACCCTGGGACTGCGCTACCACGGCCCCGTCGGCGACGCCGACCGCTATCTCGACCATCTGCTCAGCCCGCGCCACGGGCGGACCCTCAAGGTCCAGACGGCGTCGGGGCGCCTCGTCGCGCTCGGCCATCTCCTGTGGGACGGCGACGAGACCGAGGTCGCGCTGATCGTCGAGGACGCCTGGCAGCGGCGCGGGATCGGCGCCGAACTGCTCGGCCGGCTCGTCGCCCTCGCCGTCGAGGCCGGCTGCACGAGCGTGTACGCGGTCACCCAGGCGTCCAACACGGGCATGGTCGCCGCCATGCGCGGGCTCGGCCTGCCGCTCGACTACCAGATAGAGGGTGGCACGCTGGTCGTCACCGCCCGCCTCAAGGGGACGGAACAGCGGACGGAAGATCGGCGGGCGGACGGACAGCCGACGACGTACGGGACTCCGGAGATCGCTCTGCGCGACCAGGCCGGGCGCTGAGCGCCTCGGTCAGATCCCGCCACAGGTCCTCGACGTCCTCCAGCCCGACCGACATCCGCAGCAGCCGGTCGCTCACCCCGGCCGAACGCCGGTCCGACTCGGCGACGACGCGGTGGCTGATGGAGGCCGGGTGCTGGATGAGCGAGTCCACACTGCCGAGGCTCACCGCCGGGGTGATCAGCCGGACCCCGGCGATCACCTCGTGCGGGTCGCCGTACACCTCGAAGGAGACCATCGCCCCGCCGATGCTCGGGTAGTGCACCCGGGCGACGCGCGGGTCGGTGGCCAGCCTGCGCGCCAGGTCGGCGGCGGTGGCCGAGGCCGCCCTCACCCGTACCGGCAGCGTGGACAGCCCCCGCAGCAGCAGATAGCCGGCCATCGGATGCAGGACACCGCCGGTCGCGAACCGCACCTGGCGGAGCTTGCGCGCGAACTCCTCGTCGCACGCCACGACACCGCCGAGGACGTCGCCGTGCCCGCCGAGGTACTTCGTCGCGCTGTGCAGGACGAGCCGCGCGCCGTGCTCGACGGGCCGTTGCAGGACGGGGGTCGCGAAGGTGTTGTCGACCAGCAGCGGTATCGAGCCGCAGGAGTGGGCGACGGCGGCGATGTCGACCTCGGCGAGGGTCGGGTTCGCGGGGGTCTCGACCATCACCAGACCGGTGTCGGGGCGGATCGCGTCGGCGATGCCCGCCGGATCGGTCCAGGTGACCTCCGTACCGAGGAGCCCGGCGGTCAGGAGATGGTCGCTGCATCCGTACAGAGGACGTACGGCGACGACATGGCGCAGCCCCATGCCCGACCGTACGAGCAGGACGGCCGTCAGCGCCGCCATGCCGCTGGCGAAGGCCACCGCGCTCGCGGTGCCCTCCAGCCGCGCGAGCGCCGTCTCGAAGCGGGCCGTCGTCGGGTTGTCGAGGCGCGCGTAGACGGGCGGTCCCTCGGGGCGGGCGCCGGTGGCGGCGAACTCGTCGATCCGCGCGGCCTCGGCACGGGTGTCGTACGAGGGGTAGGTCGTCGACAGATCGATCGGTGCCGCGTGCACACCGAGCCGTGCGAGGTCCTCCCGCCCCGCGTGCACGGCCTCGGTCGCGAGTGCGCGGGGTACGGGTGCGGCTACGGCCACAGGCGTGGCTACGGATACGGGTGCGGTCGGGCCGGCGGCGTCGATGGAGTCCATGCGCACACTCTGAACATCCGGCGGGAAACACGGGTGACCCTCCGTGTTACGTTCGCCGGATGAGCGAGTCAGTCGTACTGGATCCGGTCGATCTGCACATACTGCGCCTGCTGCAGAACGACGCGCGGACCACCTACCGGGACATCGCCGCCGAGGTCGGCGTGGCCGCGTCGACCTGTCTGGACCGGGTGTCCAGACTGCGGCGATCCGGGGTGATCCTGGGACATCAGCTCCGTGTCGATCCGGCCAAACTCGGCCGTGGACTGCAGGCGTTGCTCTCCGTGCAGGTCCGGCCGCACCGGCGCGAGCTGATCAAGCCGTTCGTCGAGCGCATCCGGGGCCTGCCCGAGTCCCGCGCGCTGTTCCATCTGACCGGGCCCGACGACTATCTGGTCCATGTGGCCGTGGCGGACACCGCGGACCTGCAGCGGCTCGTGGTCGACGAGTTCACCTCACGGCCCGAAGTGGCCCGTGTCGAGACGCGGTTGGTCTTCCAGCAGTGGGACTGCGGTCCCCTTATGCCCCCTTCATCAGCCATTCCGTCGACGACCCGGCCCTGAGGGAGGGTGACGCGCGGTCCTCCCTCGGAGAGGATGTCGCCATGCCAGACACTTCCAGCAGCGCGCTGCCCCGCCAGGTCGCCGACGCCTATGTCGACGCACTCATCGAACTCGATCCGATCACCGGTACCTTCCTGGGCGTCGCGGCCAGTTCCGGTCGCCTGCCCGACTTCTCACCGGCCGGAGCGAAGGCGCTCGCCGACCTCGCCCGCGAGACCCTCGCCAAGCTCGACGTCGCGACGAGACTGCCGGGGGCCGACAGCGATCAGGAGCGACGCTGTGCCAGGCTGCTCCATGAGCGACTGACGGCCGAACTCGCCGTCCACGACACCGACGAGCACCTGCGCGCCGTCAGCAACATCCACTCCCCCGCCCACGCCGTCCGCGACATCTTCGCCGTGACGCCGACCGAGACGGACGAGGACTGGGCGGCTGTGGCCCAGCGCCTGCGCGCCGTACCGGACGCGCTGAGCGGGTTCCGCGAGTCGCTGGCCCTCGGTCTGGAGCGGAAGCTGCCCGCCGGGCCGCGGCCGACCGCGACGTTCATCGGCCAGCTCACGGAGTGGGCGGGCGACGGCCGCGGCTGGTTCGAGGAGTTCGCGGCGGCCGGGCCCGACTCGCTCCGCGCGGAGCTGGACGCGGCGGCGGGCGCCGCGACCGGCGCCGTCACCGCGCTGCGCGACTGGATGCGGGACGTGTACGCGCCGGCCGTGGAGGACGCGCCCGACACCGTGGGCCGCGAGCGCTACGCCCGCTGGTCGCGCTTCTTCAACGGCACGGATCTCGATCTCGACGAGGCGTACGCCTACGGCTGGTCCGAGTACCACCGTCTGCACGCCGAGATGACCACCGAGGCGGCGAGGATCCTGCCGGGCGCGACCCCCTGGGAGGCGCTGGCGCATCTCGACAAGCACGGCGAGCACATCGAGGGGGTGGAGGAGGTACGCAAGTGGCTCCAGGCCCTGATGGACGAGGCCATCGAGGCGCTGGACGGCACGCACTTCGAACTCGCCGACCGGGTACGGAAGGTGGAGTCCCGCATCGCCCCGCCGGGCGGCGCGGCGGCGCCGTACTACACCGGCCCCTCGGAGGACTTCTCCCGTCCCGGCACGACCTGGCTGCCGACGATGGGCGAGACCCGTTTCCCGGTGTACGACCTGGTGTCGACCTGGTACCACGAGGGCGTCCCCGGCCACCATCTCCAGATCGCGCAGTGGACCCACGTCGCCGACCAGCTCTCCCGGTACCAGGCGTCCGTGGGCGGTGTCAGCGCGAACGCCGAGGGCTGGGCGCTGTACGCGGAGCGGCTGATGGACGAACTGGGTTTCCTGCCCGACGCGGAGCGCAGGCTCGGCTATCTGGACGCGCAGATGATGCGCGCCTGCCGGGTCATCGTGGACATCGGTATGCATCTGGAGCTGGAGATCCCGGCGGACTCGCCGTTCCATCCCGGTGAGCGCTGGACGCCCGAGCTGGCGCAGGAGTTCTTCGGCAACCACAGCGGCAGGCCGGCGGACTTCGTGGAGAGCGAGCTGACCCGCTATCTGTCGATGCCGGGCCAGGCGATCGGCTACAAGCTGGGCGAGCGGGCGTGGCTGCTGGGCCGCGCGAACGCGCGCGAGCGGCACGGCGACGCGTTCGACGCGAAGGCGTGGCACATGGCGGCGCTGTCGCAGGGCTCGCTGGGGCTGGACGATCTGGTGGACGAGCTGTCCAAGCTCTGAGCCGGGGCGCCCGGCACGACGG
>NZ_JBHUZM010000194.1:0-11623 GCF_042667665.1 Streptomyces sp. NPDC057307
GGCCGACACACGGCCCGGTCCGGCGCGCCTGGCTCTCCGGCGTACCTCCCCGTGCGACGTACATGTGCGACGGGCGCCGATCGGTAGCAGACTCGGGAGGGAAAGCGCACGGGGGGTCTCTCGAAGGAGCGATGATGCTCACCACCCGTTACGTCCCAGGTTCACCGAACTGGGCGGATCTCGCCACGCCCGACATCGAGGGCGCGAAGACCTTCTACGGGGGCGTCCTCGGCTGGAACCATGTGTCGGCCGGCCCCGAATTCGGCGGCTACGGCATGTTCCAGCTCGACGGCAAGACCGTCGCGGGAGCCATGCAGCTCCCCGCCGAGCAGGCCCCGCCGTCCTGGACCCTCTACTTCCAGACAGCCGACGCCACCGCCACCTCCACCGCCGTGAAGGACAACGGCGGCACGGTCGTGAACGAGCCGATGGACGTCGAGGACCTCGGCCGTATGACGCTCTGCGCCGACCCGGCCGGAGCCGGCTTCGCCACCTGGCAGCCGGGGAAGAACACCGGCCTGGAGGCCACCGACGCCCCGGGCACCCTCTGCTGGGCCGAGCTGTCCACCCCGGACGCGGCCGCCGCCACCAGCTTCTACGGCTCCGTCTTCGGCTGGGGCACGACCTCGATGCCGATGCCGGGAGGCGGGGGTGATTACGTCATGGTCCACCCCGAGGGCAAGGGCCCGGACGGCATGTTCGCGGGGATCGTCCCCACCGCGGCCGATCCCGCCCCCGCCGCGACAGGGCCGAACTGGCTCCTGTACTTCGGCACGGCCGACTGCGATGCTGCCGTGGCGGACGCGGACCGACTGGGCGGCACGACCGTCCTGGAGCCCAGGGACATCGAGGGTGTCGGCCGTTTCGCGGTGGTGACCGACCCGTACGGCGCGCGTTTCGCGCTCATGCAGGGCATCGCGCAGGACGCGTGAACGAGGGCCGTGACCACGGCGGCGGCCGTTCCGTCCGCGACGGAGGGCCGGAAAGCCGTCGTTCGGGCGGCTGCCCATCAGGTCATTGATCGAATGTTTATCGGCACCAGGCAGCGTGTGTGTCATGCCGATCGATCCCACGAACACCCTCACCAGCATCACCGGACTCACGGGGCAGGAGCTCGCGTGGCAGGAGAACGCCCTGTGCGCCCAGACCGGCCCCGAGTTCTTCTTCCCGGCCCCCGGCTCCTCCACCCGCGAGGCCAAGCAGCTCTGCGGTGCCTGCGAAGGACGGCGGGAATGCCTCGAATACGCCCTGGACAACGACGAGCGGTTCGGGGTGTGGGGCGGGCTGTCGGAGAAGGAGCGCGAACGCCTGCGCCGCAGCGGCGCCGCGAGCACCGCCCGACCCGTGAGCACCGCCAGAGCCGCGAGCACCGCCTGAGCCCGGCCATATGGGGACAGGCGCTGGTCGGGACCGGTCAGGAAGCGGGCAGCTGAAACGTCTCGCCGTACATCCGCCAGCGCAGAGGCAGCGCGAGATCCATGTTGCCGTCCCGGAGGAAGACCCGCTGCGCCGTGTCGATGCGTGAGGTGTCCCGCTGTGTCTCGGTCATCTTCGTCCTGATCACGACCCGGCCCCGGTCGAGGAAGGCGTTCAGATACTCCTTCTCCGAACCGCCCTCGGCCGCCGTCTTCGCCTTCCGCATCGCCGCGTGCCGGATGCCGTAGAAGCCGCCCTCGTCGAGACCGGGCCCGTGCAGCACCATCGCGTCGTAGTAGATGAACTGGCCCAGCGTGCTCAGGCCGTCCATCTTGGCCAGCCGCACCGCCGGGTCGAAGTAGACACGGTCGCGCGTCCTGTCCTGAGCCTCGCGGAAGTCGGGATTCCCGGCCGCCGTCACCCACGCCTCCGTGAAGCCGGGGTCCAGACCCTTGTGCGAGTCGGTGCCGTCCACGTCGCGCAGCGCGGGGAGATACGGCGCCAGCGGGTTGTCCGGGTGGGCCTTGGTGTACTCCTCGACGAGCTGGAGCATGTCGTTGGTGCCCGAGCAGAATCCGACGATGCCGGCCGTGTAGCCGTTGCCGTCGTCCAGGTCCTCGATCGCGTCGTACTGACCGCGCCAGTCCAGCGTGGAGTTCTCGGCGCTCGCGATGATCCGGGCGGCCGTGTCCTTCTTGGCGGGAGCCGCGAGACCCGGCGGCATCTTCCTGATCCGCTCCTCCAGCTCCGCCCGCTCGTCGTCGCTCCCGGAGGCCAGGGGATCGGGTGCGGCGCTCGCCGCGCTCGCAGGCGGATTGTCGGCGAGAACGCCGGAGTCGCCGCCTCCGCCGAAGACGACGGAGACGACGACAAGGGCAGGTGCGCCTATGAGGAAGAGACGGGTGACGGGCTTCACGTCGCACAGCGTACGACGCCCGATTCGAACACCCGTGGGGAGTCCCCCTCGAAATCAACACACCCTGGTGGGACACGTGGTGAGTTCGTGTCGCCCTCGACGGGGCGAGGGCACGGAGTCGGCGTCGGCGGGGACGCCGGCCCCGGTCGGCATGGGATCAGCCGGCGGCGCGCGCGGCCATCCGCGCCTTGCGGGCGGCCAGCTTCTCGTCGAACTTGCTCGCCTCGGAGTCGAGCCCGCTCATGTACAGGCCGAGTTCCTCCTGCGCCTTGAGCCCGTCGGGGCCCAGCCCGTCGATGTCGAGCACCTTCAGATAGCGCAGCACCGGCTGGATCACGTCGTCGTGGTGGATGCGCATGTTGTAGATCTCGCCGATCGCCATCTGCGCGGCGGCGCGCTCGAAGCCCGGCATGCCGTGTCCCGGCATCCGGAAGTCCACGACCACGTCGCGCACGGACTGCATGGTGAGATCCGGAGCGATGTCGAAGGCCGCGCCGAGCAGATTGCGGTAGAAGACCATGTGCAGGTTCTCGTCGGTGGCGATACGCGCCAGCATCCGGTCGCAGACCGGGTCGCCCGACTGGTGGCCGGTGTTGCGGTGCGAGACCCGGGTGGCCAGCTCCTGGAAGGCGACGTACGCGACGGAGTGCAGCATCGAGTGCCGGTTGTCCGACGTGAAGCCCTCCGCCATGTGCGTCATCCGGAACTGCTCCAGCTTGTCCGGGTCCACGGCGCGCGAGGCCAGCAGATAGTCGCGCATCACGATGCCGTGCCGGCCCTCCTCGGCGGTCCAGCGGTGCACCCAGGTGCCCCAGGCGCCGTCGCGGCCGAAGAGGCTGGCGATCTCGTGGTGGTAGCTGGGGAGGTTGTCCTCGGTCAGCAGATTCACCACCAGGGCGATCTTGCCGATGTCGGTCACCTTGGACTGCTGCGGCTCCCAGGCCGTGCCGTCCTCGAAGAGACCGGGGAAGTTGTGGGCGTCGGACCAGGGCACGTACTCGTGCGGCATCCAGTCCTTGGCGACCTTGAGATGGCGGTTGAGTTCTTTCTCCACCACCTCTTCCAGTGCGTACAGCAGCCGGGCGTCGGTCCACGCCTCCGAACTGCCGAGATGGGGAGAGGTGAGTGTCACGTGTGCTCCTGGGGACGGGAGTAGTACCTACGGGTTCGTAGGTTACGTGACCGTAGGTTAAGGGCGCAGTAAGGGGAGAGCCAAGCCCAGATCCGCGACGCCCGGTCGCACGCGGCTATTCCCGCAGGTCACGAAGGCGTACCGAGAGACAGGTCACGCACCCTTCGAGCTTCTCGAACTCGCTGATGTCCACCGGAACGGGCTCAAGACCGAGCCCCGCGAACAGTTCCGCGCTGCGCGGCGCGGACGCCGCCATCAAGAGCTTCTCGCCGCCGAGCAGTACCACGTGCGATCCCGCCTCCTCGGGCACCGACAGGAAACGCGGGAAGAGCGACGGGTCGTCGACGAGCGGCGCGTAGCCGATCACGGTCCCGTCCGGCAGCGCGGTCACCGCCGACTTCAGATGCAGCACCTTGCTCACCGGTACGGCGACGACCCGCGCGCCCAGCGGCTCGAACGCGGCGCCCAACTGCCGCAGGCCCTCCTCGTTCGTCCGCCCGCCCTGCCCCACGTACACCGTGTCGCCGACCTTGAGCACATCGCCGCCGTCGAGCGTGCCCGGCTCCGTCACCCGTTCGACGCGGCAGCCGAGCGCGGCCAGCGCCTCCTCGACCGCCGCCGTTTCCGGCCGCCGCGACTCGGCGCCGGACCGGGCGATCAGCGCGACGTCACGGAACACCACTACCGGGTCCTCCACGAACACCGCGTCCGGGCAGTCGTCGGCGGGCGCCACCTCCGTCGTCCGCCAGCCGTGCTCCCGCAGCGCGGCGGTGTACGCCTCCCACTGCGCGAGGGCCAGGCCGGCGTCGACCGGGGTGCGCTCCAGATGGGTCACCAGGCCCTCGGTGAGACGGGGGCCTGGGCGGCGGATCAGGGCTTTCCTGCTGGTCATGGGCTTCTCCGGAGCGGTTGTGGTCGGGTCCGTCGGGCGGGGAGGGCCCCGGTCGGGTCCGTCGACCCCGCCGGTGCCGTCGGGGTGGCGCCGGACCCGACCACGCTACGTCAGGCCGTGATCATCGGAGACGCGCTCACACCGCCGTCGCCGCCCCCACCTCCCGCCGCAGATACTCGGCCGTGAAGGACTTGGGATGGCGCAGCAGTTCGGCCGGCGTTCCCTCGAAGACGATCTCGCCGCCGTGCTTCCCGCCGTCCGGGCCGAGATCGATCACCCAGTCCGCGCGCTTGACGACATCCATGTTGTGCTCCACGCAGATCACCGAGTTCCCCGCGTCCACCAGCCGGTCGAGCAGCGCCAGCAGGGTACCCACGTCCGCCATGTGCAGCCCGGTGGTCGGCTCGTCCAGGACGTACACGCTGCCCGTACGGTGCAGTTGGGTCGCCAGCTTGATCCGCTGCCGCTCCCCGCCCGACAGCGAACTCAGCGGCTGACCGAGCGTCAGATAGGTCAGTCCCACGTCGTTCAGCGTCCGCAGCTTGCGCAGCATCGCCCGGTCGCCGCCGAACTCCTCGAAGAACGGGATCGCCTGAGCGGCCGTCATGTCCAGGACGTCGACGATCGACCTGCCACCCACCCGCAGCGCCAGTACGGCGTCGTTGAACCGCCGCCCCTCGCACACGTGGCAGACCGTCGTCACCGGGTCCATGAACGCCAGATCGGTGTGGATGACCCCGCGCCCCGCGCACTCGGCGCAGGCGCCCGACGAGTTGAAGCTGAAGAGGCCCGGCTCGACCCCGTGCTCCTTCGCGTACACCTTGCGAATGATGTCCATGGCGCCGAGATACGACGCCGGGGTGGACCGGGACGAGGCCGTGATCGCGCCCTGGTCGATGACGATCGCGTCCGGGTACGCGGCCGTGAAGACCTGGGAGACCAGCGTCGACTTGCCCGACCCCGCGACACCGGTCACCGCCGTCAGCACCCCGGCCGGGAACCGTACGTCGAGGCCTTTCAGATTGTGCAACGCGGCTCCACGCACCGGCAGTTGGCCGGTGGGGGAGCGGAAGGCCCCCTTCATGGGGGTACGGCTGACGAGATGCCGGCCGGTGAGGGTGCCGGCGTCCCGCAACTGCTCCACCGTGCCCTCGAACACCACGTGCCCGCCGTCCGCGCCCGCCCGGGGCCCCATGTCGACGACATGGTCCGCGATCGCCACCACGTCCGGGTCGTGTTCCACCACCAGCACCGTGTTGCCCCGGTCCCGCAGTCGCAGCAGCAGATCGTTCAGCCGGCCCACGTCGCGCGGGTGCAGCCCCACGCTCGGCTCGTCGAAGATGAAGGTCAGCCCCGTCAGTGAACTCCCCAGGTGCCGCACCATCTTGAGCCGCTGCCCCTCACCGCCGGAGAGCGTGGTCGTCTCCCGGTCCAGGCTCAGATAGCCGAGCCCGATTCCGACCAGCCGGTCGAGCCGGGCGCGCGCGGCGGCGGCGATCGGCGTGGCCACCGGGTCGTCGATCCGCGCCAGCACGTCCACCAGGTCCCCGACCTCCATGCGGGTGTAGTCGGCGATGTTCAGCCCGTCGATACGGGTCGCGAGCGCCGCCTCGTTCAGCCGCGCCCCACCGCACACGTCGCACACCCGCTGCGCGGTGAACCGGTTCGCGGCCTCCTGACGTTTCTCGGACATGGTGGCCGTGTCCCGCTTGAGGAAGAGCCGGGTGAAACGGTCCACGACACCCTCGAACCGCATATCGGCGGAACCCGTCCGCAGCTCCAGCGTGACGGTGAAGCCACCGCCATGGAGCAGCAGTTGGCGTTCCTCGGCGGTGTACCGGTCGAGCGGCTTGTCCGGGTCGAAGTGGCCCGAGCCGGCGTACAGCTTCCACTCCCAGCTGCCCACCGAGAGTCCCGGCAGCAGCAGCGCGCCCCCGTTCAGGGACTTCGACCAGTCGACCGCGCGGTCGAGGTCGAGCCGGACCACCCGCCCCACGCCGTCGCACTCCGGGCACATGCCGGCCGGGTCGTTGAAGGAGTACGCGGTGGCCGCCCCCGCGCTCGGCGTGCCGTACCGCGAGAACAGCACCCGGATCACCGAGTAGATGTCGGTCATCGTGCCGACGGTGGAGCGGATGTTGCCGCCGACCGGCTTCTGGTCGATGACGATCGCCACCGACAGGTCGTCGATCGCCTCGACGTGCGGCCGCTCGTACTTGGGCAGCCGGTTCCTGATGAACGTCGTGAAGGTCTCGTTGAGCTGGCGCTGGGACTCCACGGCGATGGTGTCGAAGACGATCGAGGACTTGCCGGACCCGGAGACCCCGGTGAAGACGGTGATCCGGTCCTTCGGGATGGTGAGCGAGACGTCCCTGAGGTTGTTCTCACGGGCGCCCACGATGGTGATGTTCTGAGGCATGGGCCCGAAGCTAATCGGGAATCCAGACAGCTACTGTCCGGGTTCCCGATCGGCCGCGCGCTTTTTCCGACAAGGCCCGGAGCCGGCCTCGGCCCGGGCTCCGGGACCCCGGTCTCAGCCCGGGCTCCGGGACGGCTGCCTCAGGACCCGCCCTGGGACGGCGGCTCCGCCCGTACCTCCTCCACCGTCGTGTCACGCAGCTCGCCGTCCAGCATCAGCCACCGCGTGACGCCGATCGACTCCAGGAACGGCACGTCGTGGCTCGCCACGACCAGGGCGCCCCGGTACGCCCCCAGCGCCGCCGTGAGCGCGCGCACGCTCGCCAGGTCGAGATTGTTCGTCGGCTCGTCCAGCATCAGCAGCCGGGGCGCCGGCTCGGCGAGCAGCAGGGCGGCCAGCGAGGCGCGGAACCGCTCCCCGCCCGACAGGGTCCCGGCCGGCTGGTTCGCCCGCGCGCCCCGGAACAGGAAGCGGGCGAGCCGCGCCCGGATCTCGTTGTCCGTGGCGGCGGGCGCGAACCGCTTCACGTTCTCCGCCACGCTCAGCGCGTCGTCCAGGACGTCGAGCCGCTGCGGCAGGAAGCGCGTCGGCACCAGCGCCTCGGCCTCGCCCGAGACCGGCGCCAGCTCCCCGGCGACCGTCCGCAGGAGCGTCGTCTTGCCCGCCCCGTTCCGGCCCACCAGCGCGATCCGCTCCGGCCCGTGGATCGCGAACTCGCCCGAGGCCCGCGCGCCGTACCGCAGCTCCAGCTCGCGCAGCCGCAGCACGCCGATGCCGGAGTGCACCTCCGTGGCGGGCAGTTCGATCCGGATCTCGTCGTCGTCGCGTACCGCTTCGATCGCCTCGTCGAGCCGTTCCCTGGCCTCCGCGAGCTTCGTGGTGTGCATGATGCGGTGCTTGCCGGCCGACACCTGCGCCTGGCGTTTGCGCTCCTGCATGATGGCCTTCGGCTCGCGCTTGGTGTCCCACATCTTCTGTCCGTAGCGCTTGCGTCGTGCCAACTTGACCTGTGCGTCGGCCAGTTCGCGCTTCTGCCGCTGCACGTCGCCCTCGGCGACGCGCACCAGCCGTATCGAGGCCTCCTGTTCGACGGCGAGGGCTTCCTCGTACGCGGAGAAGTTCCCGCCGTACCAGGTGACCTCGCCGTCCCGCAGATCGGCGATCCGGTCGACCAGATCGAGCAGTTCACGGTCGTGGCTGACCACGACCAGCACCCCCGTCCAGGCGTCCACGGCCGCGTGCAGCCGCCTGCGCGCGTACAGGTCCAGATTGTTCGTCGGCTCGTCGAGCAACAGCACCGAGGGGCGGGCCAGCAGCAGGGCCGCCAGCCGCAGCAGTACGCACTCGCCGCCCGACACCTCGCCGATGGTCCGGTCGAGGCCGACATGGCCGAGCCCGAGCTGGTCGAGGGTGGCCCGCGCCCGTTCCTCGACGTCCCAGTCGTCGCCGATCGCGGTGAAGTTCTCCTCGCTCGCGTCCCCGGCCTCGACGGCGAGCAGCGCGGCCCGGACACCGGCGATGCCGAGCGCCTGGTCGACACGGAGAGCGGTGTCGAGAACGGCGTCCTGCGGGAGGTAGCCGATCTCACCCACGGCGTTCGTCCTGCCGTCGGTGGGCGTGAGCGCACCGGCGATCAGCTTCAACAGGGTTGATTTCCCTGACCCGTTGATGCCGACCAGGCCGGTCCTGCCGGGCCCGACGGCCAGTTGGAAGTCCTCGAACACCACGGACCCGTCCGGCCAGGCGAAGGAGAGCGCGGAGCAGGTGATATGGGGGGAAGTAGACATACGGGTCTCCAGGTTGCTGCGAAGGGATGCGGGGCAACGGTGGGAGACACCGGCGGAGGGCACCGGGGAAGGACGGCTCGACAGCCGAGGTCACACGCGGTGCGCGCGGGTACAGAGCCGCGCGGCACGGTGTCTCAGGACCTCAGAAGAGCAACGTCCTACTCCGTTCGGTGACAACAAGGACGCTGTACACCGTACGAAGGCATGGGTGCGGGAGCAACGGGTTTTTCGGCGGCCGGGCGGTGGGCGCGGGGCAGGGGAGCCCGGGGCAGGGGGCCGGGGGGCTCAGCAGGCGTCGCGCAGCAACTCCGCGACGTCGTGGTCCAGATCGAGATACAGATGCTCGCGGCCGACGGGCACGACTCCCAGCGAGCGGTCGAGGAAGCGCCGTACCTCCGAGGTGCGGACATGGACCATCGCGACGCCCTCGGGGGCGTGGAACTCCAGGACCGTACGGTCGTAACCGAACGGCCGCACCCGTACGTCACCGAGCCCGGCCGGTTCGTCCATCCCGACGGTCAGCAGCTCGCGCGAGAACGACCAGGCCACCTCCGTGCCCTCCAGCGTCGCCGTGGCCGGGAATGCCATCTGGACGGCGAACGGATCCTCGCCGTCGTACCGCAGGGTCGCGGGGACGGTCTCCAGCTGTGGCGCCGAGGCGACCAGCCGGGCTTGCAGGGCCTGCTCGATGACGTTGGACAAGGCCAGCTCCCCTTCGCACGGCTCGGGCGGATGAGTGTCTTCCGCTACAGGGAAGGACGACGCAACGCGCTGAAGAGTGCTCGCTGAGCGGCGTGACCTGCGTCACCGTTTTCCCTACTCGCGGGTCGGGTACGCGGCGAGGTCGTCCGTCGTCCGGATTCGTCCCGGATTCACCGGTGGTTCACCGGGGCGGCTGCTCGCGGTACTGCTCGAGTCCGGGCGCGGTGCGGGCCACGGTGAACTCCGTGATCCGGTACGCGCACACCCCGCCGACCACGAAGGGGTCCGCCGCGGCCAGCGCCTCCACCGCCTCGCGATCGTCCCCGACCGCCAGGATCACACCCCCGTCGCGCGGCTTCTTGCGGCCCGACGCGATGAAGGTCCCCGCCGCGAAGTGCGCGTCGACCCAGGCGAGATGATCCGCCGAGAGCGCGTCGACACGGTCGAGCGGGGCGGTGTAGGTCAGCTCCAGTACGAACATGATCGCCAGGTTAGCGGCGGGGTGACGGTACGCGGACGGCGCCGGCCACGACCGGTGGATCCGGCCCGCGGTCACCGCCCGCGGTCACGACCTAGGCTGGCGCACCATGACGACGATCAGGACACCCGCCGACGAGGCCGAAGCCAGGGCGATCCAGGACGAGTTGCGCGAGCGCGTCGTGCTCGACGAGGTGGGACCGGCGGTCGGGACCGGACTGGTGACCGGGGTGGACGTCGCGTACGACGACGAGCGGGACATCGTCGCCGCCGCGGCCGTCGTCCTCGACGCGGCCACGCTCGCCGTCGTGGACGAGGCGACCGCCGTCGGCCGGGTCGCCTTCCCGTATGTGCCGGGGCTGCTCGCCTTCCGCGAGATCCCGACCGTCCTCGCCGCCCTCGACGCCCTGACGTCGGATCCGGGCCTGGTCGTCTGCGACGGCTACGGACGCGCCCATCCCCGCCGGTTCGGACTCGCCAGCCATCTCGGGGTGCTGACCGGGCTGCGGGTGATCGGTGTCGCCAAGAACCCCTTCACCTTCTCGTACGAGCAGCCCGGTTCCCGGCGTGGCGACTCCTCGCCACTGGTGGCCGACGACGGCGAGGAGGTGGGCCGGGCGCTGCGTACGCAGGACGGTGTGAAACCGGTGTTCGTCTCGGTCGGGCACCGGACCGGCCTCGACGCCGCCTGCGCGCACACGCTGCGGCTGGCCCCGGACTTCCGTATCCCGGAGACGACCCGCCGGGCGGACACGCTCTGCCGGCGCGCGCTGCGCGAGGCGGTGGCGGCCGCCGGCCCGACGCGGACCCCCACGACCCCCGAGACCCCGGAGTCCCTGCCCGGAAACTGATGTGCCGCCGAGCGATGAGTTTCGCGCGGCGCCCCGGTCTGCCCTCTGAAAGCGAACAGATCAGCGAACGGGTATACGTGGGGGGCACGGCATGACCGGCACAGCGGGCACAGCTCACACCGATCTCCGGTACGTGACGTCGAAGGACGGCACATCGATCGCCTGTCGCGCGAGCGGCGCGGGCCCCGTCCTGATCATGGTGTCCGGCGCACTCGGCACCGGCACCGGCCCGGCGGACTCCGTCATCGGCGCGCCGCTGGCCACCGAGTACACGGTGATCGACTTCGACAGGCGCGGACGCGGCCACAGCGGGGACACCGAGCCCTACGCGGTGGCGCGCGAGGTCGAGGACGTGGAGGCGCTGATCGACGCCCACGGCGGGCGGGCCGCCGTATTCGGCTTCTCGTCCGGCGCCGCGCTCGCGCTGGCGGCGGCCGACGCGCTCGGCGCCAAGGTCGGCGGAGTCGCCCTGTACGAACCGCCGTTCATCATCGACGACAGCCGCCCGCCGCTGCCCGCCGACTACGTCGAGCAGATCAGGGCCGCCGTGGCGGCCGGCCGCAGGGACCAGGCCGTGGCGCTGTTCCTGACCGCCGCGATCGGCATTCCCGCCGAGTACGTGGCCGCGATGAAGAACCAGCCCGCGGCGCCGGCCGCGGAGTGTGAGATCCAGCCGCCGTCCTGGGCGGACACGGAGAAGGTGGCCCACACCCTCGCGTACGACGGCCTCGTCATGGGCGACACGATGTCCGGCAAGCCGCTCACCGCAGGTCTCTGGAGCGGTGTGACCGCACCCGCGCTGGTGATCTGCGGCGGCGAGAGCGAGCCGTTCATGCGGGCGGGCGCCAAGTCGGCGGCGGAGCTGCTGCCCCACGCCGAGTACCGCGAACTCCCCGGCCAGAGCCACCAGTTCGACCCGACGGCGCTGGCGCCTCTGCTGCGCGACTTCCTCGCGGACCGAGTGACCGAGTGACCCGCTGAGCTGACCCGCCGTCGGCCCCAGTCCGGCGGCGGGTTCGGTACGAGTGCGG
>NZ_JBHUZM010000195.1:0-11525 GCF_042667665.1 Streptomyces sp. NPDC057307
GGCGTCCGCTCCGACCGCCTCGGCGCATGGCCGAAGTTCGCCACTTGACCAGGTCATGCCAGCGCTCCACGATGTGCGCGAACAACCGGCCGCCGCACACGACGCGTCACGGCCGGGGAACCCCCCACCCAGGAGACAACATGCGACTTCGCGTACGCGAGAGCAGATGGAAGGCCGCCACCCTCGCGGCCATGCTGGCGCTCGCCGTGGCCGTCCCCTTCACGGCCGAGGCCGCGCCCCCGGATCCGAAGGGCGCGCCCAAGTCCCCCGTCGCCGCCGAGGAGCGGATCCGGCAGTACGACGTCCCCGGCGTGACCGACGTCGCGACCCGTACCGCCCTCGCCTCCACCGGTGTGTCGGTGGACGAGGCGGGCGAGCGCTCCACGGTCGTCAGCGCCACCGACGCCCAGGCCGAGCGGCTGCGCGCACAGGGCTACCACCTCGACGTGCTGCCCGCGCCGCCCGCCCGGACCAACGGCAAGGCGCTCCAGCCGCTGGACTTCCCCTCGGCCGACTCGAAGTATCACAACTACGCCGAGATGAACACCGAGATCAACCAGCGGATCGCCGCCCACCCGAACCTCATCAGCAAGCGCGTCATCGGCAAGAGCTACGAGGGCCGGGACATCATCGCGGTCAAGATCAGCGACAACGTGACGGCGGACGAGAACGAGCCCGAGGTGCTGTTCACGCACCACCAGCACGCCCGCGAGCACCTCACCGTCGAGATGGCGCTGTATCTGATACGCGAGCTGGGTGACACCTACGGCACCGACTCACGGGTCACCAACGCCGTGAACAACCGCGAGATCTGGATCGTCCCGGACGTCAACCCGGACGGCGGCGAGTACGACATCGCCACCGGCTCCTACCGCAGCTGGCGCCTGAACCGGCAGCCCAACTCCGGCTCGTCGAGGGTCGGTACGGACCTCAACCGCAACTGGGCCTTCCAGTGGGGCTGCTGCGGCGGCTCCTCGAGCAGCCCCGGCACCGAGACGTACCGGGGGGCGCGCGCCGAGTCCGCGCCGGAGGTCAAGGTGGTCGCGGACTTCGCGCGCAGCCGGGTCGTCGGCGGCAAGCAGCAGCTCAAGGCGGCCATCGACTTCCACACGTACAGCGAGCTGGTGCTGTGGCCGTACGGCTACACCACGGCCAACACGGCTCCCGGCATGACGCTCGACGACCGGAACGCCTTCGCCGCGGTCGGCGGGAAGATGGGCGCGAGCAACGGCTACACCGCGGAGCAGGCGAGCGACCTCTACATCACGGACGGGTCGATCGACGACTGGCTGTGGGGCAACCAGAAGGTCTTCGCGTACACCTTCGAGATGTACCCGGGCAGTTCCGGCGGCGGCGGTTTCTACCCGCCCGACGAGGTGATCGAGCGCGAGACGAGCCGCAACCGGGACGCGGTCCTGCAACTGCTGGAGAACGCGGACTGCATGTACCGGTCCATCGGCAAGGAGTCGCAGTACTGCGCGGCCTGACGCAGCGTCACCATCCTTGACGGCGGCGGCAGTTACCGTCTGACCGCCCGCCGGGTACCGGGCACCGCCTTTCGCGGTCGCTCCGGTCCCCGGCGGGCGTGCCACCGGGCACCGGAGCGACCGACTGCGTCGAGGCGGCTGCCCGCGGGCCGCACACGATGGACGGAGCGGATCGGGTGCGTCCGCCTCAGGCGCTGACGTCCGGCACGTCCGGGCATCTCCCCGGCGGGGATGCGCACCGTGGCGAGCCCAAACCCGACTCGCTGAGTTCCCATATCTGAACTCCGTGCGGAGCATTGCCAGAAAATTCAGGCGGCCGGCAGCGCCACCGCCGCCCTAACGACCGGCGCACTGGTCGCGGAAGAGGGGGCGACAGATGTGTGGCCTGCCTTGGGCGATCCCCCGCGTCGCCCAAGACAGGCCGCTTCCACCCTCGCCGACCAGGCCCGACGGGCGGTCTCCGAGGACGTGCCGAGTATACTGGCTAAGAGCCAGTCAACGCGGGAGTCCAGCATGTCCCCCCGAAGCGCATCGGTCAATGAAGAACTTCGTCGGCGTTCCCGCGAACGGCTCCTGCAAGCCACCGTGGACCTCGTCGACGAGCGCGGTTTCGACGGGACGACCCTGGCCGACATCGCCGACCGGGCGGGCACGGCACGCGGTCTGGTCTCGTACTACTTCCCCGGAAAGCGCCCGATGTTCCAGTCGGCCGTGCACCGGCTGATGCACCGCACCCTGCAGGCGGCCCTGGAGCGAGAGCCCCGTACCGACGACGGGCGGGAGCTGCTGGCGCGTGCCATCGACTCCGTCCTCGGGCTCACGGTCGACCATCCGGTGGCGATGCGCGCCCATATGGCGGGCATTCTCCAGGCCGACGGCTTCGTCCAGTGCGCCGAGCAGCAGCGCCTCGCGGAGCTGCTGCGCGAGACGATGGTGCGGTACGGGTCGGACGACGTGGACAGCGACTATCCGCTGCTGCGCGCGCTGATGATGGGCGCGGTCTTCGCGATTCTGCTGCCGGGGGCCGGGATGCCGCTGCCCAGCCTGCGGGACGAGCTGTTCCTGCGGTTCGGTCTGGACCCGACGTACGCCGCTCCGCCGGGCGGGGAGCCCGCCCGGCGGAACGCGTCATGACCTCATGGCACCGCCGGTCCGGCCGGCCGCGTCAACGGCCGGCCGCGCCGGTCAGTTGCGGAAGTCCTCGAAGTAGTCGGGCTGCGTCTGGACGTTGAGCTCGTCCATCTTCACCCGCTTCGCCTCGTCCGTCCGGCGGTCGTCGAGCTTGATGACGTCCAGACCCTTGGCGATGTCGTTCGAGTAGATGTAGCCGTTGTAGTAGTACGCCGACCACGGGCCGGCCGTGGTGACCTGGTCGAGGGTGATCGGGCCGCGCTCGAAGTACCCGATCTCCTTCGGCTTCGAGGAGTTGGTGAAGTCCCAGACCGAGATGCCGCCCTGGTACCAGGCCTGGACCATGATGTCCTTGCCCTTGACCGGGATCAGCGAGCCGTTGTGCGCCACGCACACCTCGGCGTCCGCCTGCGGGCGGTCGATCTTGAAGTAGCTCTTGAACTCCAGCGTCCGCTTGTCGCCCTTGCCGAGGATGTCGTAGATGCCGTCGGCGCCGCGCTTCGGGCCGATCTCCTCGTTGCAGGTCGCCGCGCCACCGCCGCCGAGCTCGTCGGTGAAGACGACCTTGTTGGCCTTCTGGTTGAAGGTCGCGGAGTGCCAGAAGGCGAAGTTGACGTTGTCCTGGACGCGGTCGATGATCCTCGGCTGCTCCGGGTTCTTGATGTCGAACAGGATGCCGTCACCCATGCACGCGCCGGCGGCGACGTCCTTGGAGGGCAGCACCGTGATGTCGTGGCAGCCGGTGGTGGCCGAGACGCCCGGGTTGGTGGGCGCGCCGGGGTTGCCGCCGTCCGGGAAGAGCACCGGGAAGTCGACGATCTTCGACTGCTCGGGCGCCTTGCGGGGCACCTTGATGATGCTGATGCCGTCGTGCGGCGGCTGGCAGTCCGGGAACGAGGCACTGGGCGAGTACGAGGAGACGTACACGTACACGTTCTTGCGCTCGGGCACGAGCGTGTTCGTGTGCGAACCACACGCGGTCTCGACAGCGGCGACGTACTCGGGGTTGCGCTTGTCGCTGATGTCGAAGATCTTTATGCCCTCCCAGGAGGACTTCTCCGTGGCCGGCTGGGCGACGCTGGAGCAGGAGTTGTCACTGCGCGAGGCGTCCGTCGACAGGAAGAGCAGGTCTCCCGAGACGGATATGTCGTTCTGACCGCCGGGGCACAGGACCTGCGCGACGGTCTTCGGCTTCGACGGCTTGCTGATGTCGAAGATCCGGAAGCCGTCGTAGTTGCCGGAGAAGGCGTACTTCCCCTGGAAGGCGATGTCCGAGTTGGTCCCCTTCAGGTGCTCCTTGGGGACGTTGGTGACGAGCGACATGTTGTCGCTGTGGATGATCTCGTCCACGCCGGGTATGTCGTTGTTCTCGATGGCCTTCTTGGCCTCGGCCTGCTGGCTCTTGGAGGTCTGCTCCTTGGCCGGCTTGTCACCGGGGTCAGGTGTGGCGGCCGCCGGTCCGGCGGCCAGCAGCGTGGCGAAGAGCCCGGCGGCAGCGGCTGCTGCCACGCCCAGACGTCTACGGCGCACGCGGGTGGTGTGCAACGAAGTCACTGCGTCCTCCCTTGTATCCGTTCCCAGTTGAACGGCTTACGGACCTCGGCAGTATCGTCCTTCACATGTACATCTCAACAGATGGCAACCTAGATGTAATGAAAGTTTTTGATCACTCGCGTCCGGAAGCGTGTTAGGAAAGTGCCTAACAACGTGCCCGATACACGTCAAGTACCACAGGAGGCCATCGTGTTGATCCGGACCAGGAGTCCACGTGTCCTCCGGCCCGTCGTGGCGGTTGCCGCCGTGGCCGCTCTACTCGCCCTGGGCGCCTGCGACTCGGGCGACGACGGCAAGAAGAGTGAGACCAGGAGCGGGGCCACGGGGCAGGTGGTCGCCCCGGGCAAACCGGGCGAGAAGTCCCGGACGCTCTCCCCGGAGGAGGCGGCGAAGGAGATACCGGACAACACCCCCAACTCCTCCGACTTCGGCTACGCGACGATGATGATCCAGCACCACAGCCAGGCACTGGTGATGACCGAACTCGCCCCGGACCGCGCCGGATCCGGCCAGGTGAAGCGGCTCGCCGAGCGCATCGCCGCGTCGCAGAAGCCGGAGATCGCCGCCATGGAGGGCTGGGTGAAGCTCAACGGCGGCGAGAAGAAGGCCGAGAAGGAAGGCGGCCACGAGCACGGCGCGATGACGATGCCGGGCATGGCCACGGAAGCCCAGTTGGCGAAGTTGCGCGCGGCGAAGGGCAAGGCGTTCGACGGCCTCTTCCTCGACCTCATGGTCACGCACCACCAGGGCGCGGTCACGATGGCGACCGAAGCCCTCTCGGGCGGCAACAACGTCCAGCTCGAAGAGATGGCGAACGATGTGATCGCACAGCAGACGTCCGAGATCAACCGGATGCGCTCGCTGTAACGCGCGCCCGCCGTCCCGCACGCCATGGCGTCAGCGGCGGCGGTGACGTGGTGTCAGATAGCCCCCGTCGCGGGCGCTCGCGATCAGGCTGAGCGACTTGCGCCGCCCGTACCCAGTCGCGCACATCACCGCGAGGACCGGGTCCTGGCCCAACTGCTGCGCCCTGCGGTACGTCTCCGCCACCCCGCGCCGGTCCGCGCTGTCGGACGACGCGGGGTCGTCGGCGCGGTGCCGGCCGCCGGGCGTGGGCTCCTCCTCCAGCAGGGGTGAGTCCGGAAGCCGCGCGTCGAGCAGCCCCGCGTCGGTGTCGGAGTCGGCGGGGTCGCCCTCGTACTCGTACCCCTCGTCCTCCTCCGTCACGGCCACCGCCGCCGGCATCGCGTTGTCGTCGGTGAGGGCGCCGTCGTCGGTGAGCGGGGCGTCGGTGGCCGGGGCGTCGTCGGTGAGCAGGTCGTCGTCGGTGAGCGGGTCGGACTCCACGTGGTGCTGTCCCGCCACCGCCCGGCAGGCGTACGCGAGCGGCGCCTCGATCCAGGCGCCCAGCTCGGTCAGATCGTCCAGGGGCAGCGGTGGATCCGCCTGTGCGTCCTCGACCGCGATCACCCCGTCCCGCAGGACGGCGAGCACATCGACGCGGGCCCCGTCGGCGAACGTCAGACGGATGTCGACCCAGGGCGGCACCAGCTCGTGCCGCGACAGCTCGCACCGGCCACCCGGCGGCGAATCACAGGTGACCGTGCCGTACCCCTGCACCTCCCAACGGGGCCAGACAGGTGCCGTGGGCTCAGCGGCGGAAGTCATCTCAAGTTCTGACACATTCACCACTTAATCAGGCAATTCTTCCCTGCCCCTGTGGCACACCCGCCCCGGCGCGCATCGCACTCGGTCAGCGCACTGGCGTACCCCCACCCGCGCCGTCTCCCGCGAGCCGACGGCGCCGCGTACTCCCCGGCGCCGCGCCCCGGTGCGATGCTGGAAGCCTCCTGCCGGAAGGAGTACGCCGTGCTGCGCATCGCCGTCGTCGGATCGGGCCCCAGCGGGGTCTACACCGCCCAGGCCCTCGTCCGGCAGCCGCTGCTCCCCGGCATCCTGGTGGACGTCCTGGACCGGCTCCCCGCCCCCTACGGACTGGTGCGCTACGGCGTCGCACCGGACCACGAGAAGATCAAGTCGCTCCAGAACACGCTGCGTTCGGTGCTGGAGCACGAGCGTGTCCGGTTCCTGGGCAATGTGGAGGTCGGTGCGCACGGCCTCACACCCGAACGGCTGCTGGGGCTCTACCACGCGGTCGTCTACTGCGTCGGCGCCGCCCGGGACCGCCGGCTCGGCATCCCCGGCGAGGAGCTGGCGGGCAGCCGCTCGGCGACCGACTTCGTCGCCTGGTACAGCGCGCACCCCGACGCCGCGCCCGCCGATTTCGGGCTCGGCGCGCGCTCGGTCGTGGTGATCGGCGTGGGCAACGTCGCCGTCGACGTGGCACGCGTCCTGGCGCGTGGCGCGGAGGACCTGCGTCCGACGGACGTGCCGCACCGGGCGCTCGGCGCGCTGGCCGGGAGCGGGGTCCGGGACGTGCACATGGTGGGCAGGCGCGGTCCGTCGCAGGCGAAGTTCACCACCAAGGAGCTGCGTGAACTGGGCGCGCTGCCCGCGGCGGAGGTGCGGGTGGAGCCCGCCGACCTGGCGCTCGATCCGGCGTACGCCCCGGCCCGGCCACCGGCCCGATCCACGGCTGACGGCGCGGTCCAGGGCCCGGCCGCCGGTGCGCCGCTCCCGCTTGCCGCCGTTAACAGACGCAACGTCGAGGTCGTACGCGGCTGGGCCGACCGGCCCGGCCAGGGCCGGCCGCGCCGTATCCATCTGCGGTTCTTCCTGCGCCCGGTGGAGTTGCTCGGGACCGACGGACGGGTGACGGCCGTACGGTTCGAACGCACCGCGCCGGACGAGCGGGGCGGGGTGCGGGGCACCGGAACGTACGAGGAGATCGAGGCGGGGCTCGTCCTGCGGGCGGTCGGCTACCGGGGGGTGCCGATCGCGGGGCTGCCCTTCGACGAGACGGCGGGGACGGTGCCGCAGCTGGCGGGCCGGGTGCTGCGGTACGGCGTGGCGTCGCCCGGCGAGTATGTGGCGGGCTGGATCAAGCGCGGACCGACGGGAGTGATCGGCACCAACCGCGCCTGCGCGAAGGAGACGGTCGTCTCGCTCCTCGCGGACGCGCCGCTGCTGTCGGCGCGCCGGATCACGGCGGACCCGCTCGACGCGCTCCGGGCGGCCGGGCACCGCCCGGTCGAATGGCCGGGCTGGCTGGCGATCGAGGACGCGGAGGCGGCGCTGGGGGCATCGCTGGGACGGCGGTCGGTGAAGATCCCGGACTGGGAGGGCCTGCTCACGGCCGCACGAGGCGAGCGGGGGCCGTCCGGTACGTAGCCGAACTGCCGCGTTCCCGCCCGCCGGGCGCGCCCGGACTGCTAAAGTACGGTGTCGTTCAAGCCTCCTCCGGCACGGATTCCGATCCCCCGGTGGAGGCTTTTTGGCGTGCCTGGGCGTGCCTCCACGCGCCTCGGCGTTCTTCGGCATGCCCGGAGCCGGCTCCCGCCGGCGCGGCCCGGCCGCCCTCCCGAACGGCTCACCCGTCCCGTCCCGCAGAGGAGACCCATGTCTGATCCGAGTACGCGTCCGGCGGCGTCCGCCGGCACCTGGAAGCTCGGCGATCTGTCCGTCAACCGCGTCGGGTTCGGCGCGATGCGGCTGACCGGCGGCACCCCCTTCGGTGCCGACGGCCGGAGCGATCGCGAGAGGCCCCTCGCCGTGCTGCGGCGCGCCGTCGAACTCGGCGTGAACCACATCGACACCGCCGCGTTCTACTTCTCCCCGACGCGCTCCGCCAACGAGCTGATCAACCGGGCCCTCGCTCCGTACCCCGACGACCTGGTCATCAGCACCAAGGTCTGGCCGGCCCGGGACCCTTCGGGCGACTGGTGGTGGGCGAAGCCGGAGCAGTTGCGCGGTCAGGTCGAGGAGAATCTGCGCCAGCTCGGCCGTGACCACCTCGACGTGGTGAATCTGCGCCTCCCCCGCAGTTGGACGACCGACTCGGTAGCCGAGCACTTCGGGGCACTTGCCGAGCTGCGCGAGGCCGGGCTCGTCCGGCATCTCGGTGTCTCCAACGTCACCTCCGCGCAGCTGGCCGAGGCCCGGTCCATCGCGCCCGTCGTCTGCGTGCAGAACGCGTACAGCGTCGACGCGCCCGGCGCCGAGCAGGATCTCCTCCGGGAGTGCGGTGAACTCGGCGTCGCCTTCGTACCGTTCTTCGCGATCGCCGGCGGGAGCCGGGAGGAGGGCGCGGGCGCCGCCGAGGACGAGACGGTGCTCGCCGTCGCCCGGGCGCACGGCGCGTCGCCCGCACAGATCCGGCTGGCCTGGACGCTGGCGCAGGGCCCGCACGTACTGGCCATCCCCGGTACGGGCAATCCGGACCATCTCGTCGAGAACGTGGCGGTCGGCGCGATCCGGCTCTCGGCCGAGGAGATCGCCCTCCTCGGGTCGGACCGGGGCTCCGGCGAGTAGACGGACGCCCGGCGGGCGGGCGGCGGTCCTCGGCCGCCCGCCCGGCCGACGGGGCAGCGGGGCGGCGGTCCTTGGCCGGTTCGTTGATCGCGAAGTCCGACGGCGCATTAGAGTGACGCACCGTGGCACGTGAACTCAAAGAAATCGTCGAGTCCGGATGGGCCGACGCCCTCGCCCCGGTGGCCCAACGCATCACCGCTATGGGCGACTTCCTCCGCGCGGAGATCGCCGCGGGACGCACCTATCTACCCGCGGGCCCGAATGTGCTGCGCGCCTTTCAGCAGCCGTTCGACGACGTCCGCGTCCTGATCGTCGGCCAGGATCCGTATCCCACCCCGGGGCACGCGGTCGGCCTGAGCTTCTCCGTCGCGCCGGAGGTACGGCCGGTGCCGGGCAGCCTGGACAACATCTTCCGGGAGATGCACGCGGACATCGGGGCCCCCCGGCCGTCCAACGGGGATCTGACGCCGTGGACCCGCCAGGGTGTGCTCCTGCTCAACAGGGCGCTCACCACCGCTCCCCGTAAACCGGCCGCGCACCGGGGCAAGGGCTGGGAAGAGGTCACCGAGCAGGCCATCCGCGCGCTGGTCGCGCGGAACAAGCCGCTGGTGTCCATCCTGTGGGGCCGCGACGCCCGCAATCTGCGCCCGCTTCTCGGCCAGTTGCCCGCGATCGAGTCGTCGCACCCCTCCCCCATGTCGGCGGACCGGGGCTTCTTCGGCTCGCGTCCGTTCAGCCGCGCCAACGAACTCCTCGTCCAGCAGGGCGCGCAGCCCGTCGACTGGCCGCTGCCGTGAGCCGCGTACTCGGCGTCGACTCGGGCGGGTCCGGTCTGCGCGTCGCCCTCGGCTCGACGGACGACGCTCCGACGGACGCCTCGGCGGGCGCTTCGTCAGGCGCTTCGTCAAGCGGCGGCCCGGTGGTCCGGACGATCGGCACCACCGTGTCCACCGAGCCGGTCCGCACCGGCCCGTCGGGCATCGATCCGGACCATTTGCTGAAGCAGTTGCTGCCCGCCGTTCAGACGCTGCTCGCGCGCGCCGGCGCGGATACGGCGGACGCGCCGGTGGCCGTCGCGATCGGCGCCGCCGGCATGGCGACACTGGGCGACGGGCTCCGCGCCGAACTGCCCGCGGCGCTGGAAAGCGCGCTGGGAGTGCGGCGGTTGGGGCTCGCCGCCGACGCGGTCACCGCGTACGCGGGGGCGCTCGGCCAGCGTCCGGGTGTCGTCGTCGCCGCCGGTACGGGCATGATCGCGCTCGGCACCGACCTGACGGGCTGGCAGCGCGCGGACGGCTGGGGACATCTGCTCGGCGACTGCGGCGGCGGTGCCTGGATCGGCCGGGCGGGGCTGGAGTCGGCGATGCGCGCGTACGACGGGCGGCGCGGCGGTTCGGCCGCACTGCTGTCCCGGATGGAAGCCGTGTTCGGCCCCGCGTCGGAAATGCCGGGGGCCGTCTATCCGCGTACGGACCGGCCCGCCGTGCTCGCCTCCTTCGCCCCCGAGGTGGCCCGCTGCGCGGCGCACGACCCGGTCGCCGCGCACATCCTCGACGAGGCCGCGCGGCAGATCGCGGACGCGGCCGTCGCGGTGTGTCCGCAGGCCGGGGGGTGTGAAGTGGCCCTGACGGGTGGGCTGTTCAAGATGGGCGACCCGCTGCTCGTACCGCTGCGGGCGGAGTTGGCCGAGCGGCTGCCGCGCGCCAGGACGGTGTCGGCGGAAGGTGATCCGCTGGCGGGGGCGCTGCGGATCGCGGCGGCCCTCGCGACCGGTTCGCTTCGACTGCCGTGCGACGGACGACTGTTGTCCGTCCCGACAGAGCGGGACGAATAAACAGTAAGCAGCATATCGAAAAAATATGGACAGATGACGCGCGACCGGACCCTCCCCGAACAGCCGACCCCACAAAACCAGTAGCATTCGGCGCCATGAGCTCCCCCACTGGGCCGGCACCCGGCCTGCCTGTACGAATGCCTCGACCTCGACAGTCGGGGCGGCACCGTCGACCCGAACCCGTGGCGGCGCCCGAGGGCGCGCCCACGCTTGTGCTGGCCATGCCCGGCGCCCCGAGCGCCGAGGTGCGGAACCTCGGCGAGGAGGTCGTCAGCATCGCGCGTTCCGAGCTGCCGGGCCTCGACGCCCGGATCGGCTATCTGGACGGCGACGACGACGAGTACCCGGCGCTGGGCACCATCCTGGCCCTCACCGCCGAGCAGCGTGTCGAGCGCTACGAGCTCGCGAAGGCCGCCGGCCGTGAGGTCAACGAGCCCGAGGGCATCTCGGCCGTTGTCGTGCCGCTGCTCGCGGGTCCCGACAACTCCCTGGTCAGGCGGATACGTCAGGCCGTTGTGGACAGCAAGGCCGTGGCGGAGATGACCGAGGTCCTCGGTCCGCACCCGCTGCTCGCCGAGGCGCTGCACGTGCGTCTGTCGGAGGCCGGGCTCGCCCGCGCCGACCGGGCGAGGCTCTTCACTGTGGCCACGGCCGCCGACGGCATCATCCTCGCCACGGTGGGCGGCGAGGAGGCGGTCCAGGCCGCGGGGATCACCGGGATGCTGCTGGCCGCGCGCCTCGCCGTGCCGGTGATGGCGGCGGCGCTGGACGACGAGGGCGCGGTCTCGGCCATCGCCGAGCAGCTGCGTGGATCCGGTTCGACACAGCTGGCGCTCGCGCCGTATCTGATCGGACCCGAGCTGCCCGAGGGGCTGCTCGACGTCGCTCTCAAGGAGGCGGACTGCGCCGCGTCCGAGCCGCTGGGCGCGTATCCGGCGGTCGGCAAGCTGGTGCTCTCGCAGTACACGAGCGCGCTGGGCATCTCGGCGCAGACGCAGACGCCGGCGCACTGACCTGCGGAGCTCCGGGTCGGCCCGGTGGCCGGTCCTGATACGTCCTCGATCGCCGGACGGCCCGATCTCTCGGGC
>NZ_JBHUZM010000196.1:0-11455 GCF_042667665.1 Streptomyces sp. NPDC057307
ATCTTCGTGAAGGGCGAGGTCATCAAGACGGTCCCCGAATCGAAGATCGTCGAGACCCTCATCGAAGAAGCCATGAAGATCGCCGAACAGATGGAGAAGGACGGCATCGCCTCCGGCGAGCCCGAGGTCTCCATCAGCTGAGAATCGGCCGGCCGGTGACCGGACGCCCGCTGACCGGCCCGTGGCTTCTCGGAGCCGTACGCCGAGCGTCGTCCGCGCCGTCCGTGCCTGGCCTCCGTAAGGGCCCCGCACCCCACGCCTCCGGGCGTCCGGGGAGCGGGGCCCTTACGTGTGCGCGGCGGGCCACAGACGTGGCGGGTACAGTGCGGAGAATCAGCAGACGTATGGTGAGGCCCCTCTCGTGTTGACGCAGACCACCACTCGGGTCCTCGACCCAGGCGAACTCGGCGCCGCGCTCGCCATTCTTGAGAGTGAGCCCGTCGCGAACGCGTTCGTGGCTTCGCGGGTCCAGGCGGCGGGACTCGACCCCTGGCGCCTCGGCGGCGAGATGTGGGGCTGGTACGCGGACGGGCGACTGCGCTCGCTCTGTTACTCCGGCGCCAACCTGGTGCCGATCTGCGCCTCCCCCGAGGCCGTACGGGCCTTCGCGGACCGCGCCCGCCGTACGGGGCGCCGCTGCTCGTCGATCGTCGGCCCCGCCGAGCCCACGGCCCTCCTCTGGCGGCTCCTGGAGCCCAACTGGGGCCCCGCCCGCGAGGTGCGCGCGAACCAGCCCCTGATGGTCACCGAGCAGGTGCCCGACACGGTGCGGCCCGACCCCCTCGTACGCCGCATCCGTAAGGAGGAGCTGGAGACGATCATGCCGGCGTGTGTGGCGATGTTCACCGAGGAGGTCGGCGTCTCGCCGCTGGCCGGCGACGGCGGGCTGCTCTACCAGGCGCGTGTGGCCGAACTCGTAGGAGCGGGGCGGTCGTTCGCCCGTATCGACGACGGCAAGGTGATCTTCAAGGCGGAGATCGGCGCGGCCACGTCGCACGCCTGTCAGATCCAGGGCGTCTGGGTCGCCCCCGAGTTCCGTGGCCGGGGCCTCTCGGAGAGCGGCATGGCAGCCGTCGTACGGTACGCGCTCGCCGACGTCGCCCCCGTCGTCAGCCTCTACGTGAACGACTACAACACCCCGGCCAGGGCCTCCTACCGACGGGTCGGCTTCCGCGAGGTGGGCGCCTTCATGAGCGTCCTCTTCTGAAAGTAGGGTTCGGCCATGTCGAGCGTGCCGAGCTTCCACGGGAGCGACTCCCGGATCCCCGACGTACGCGTCGGGCCGATCGACCTCGCCGCGCGCGTGGACGAGGCGCTGGCCGTACAGGCGCTCGCCTTCGGGCTGAGCGAGGGCGAGATCGGTGTACGGCGCCAGATCGTGCTGCGGCACCTCCTCGCGCCCGGTGCGCGCGCCTACGGGGCGGTGACGGCGGAGGGGCGGCTGGCGGGGTTTGTCTACGGCATGCCGAACGACCGCGCCCACTGGTGGTCCACGGTCGTCGAGCCGTATCTGCGCTCCGCGGGCTCCGACAGCTGGCTCGACGACTCCTTCGTGATCACCGAACTGCACGTCCACCCCGCGTACCAGGGCCGCGGCATCGGGCGCACCCTGATCACCACCATCACGGACCTCGCCCCGCAGCCCCGCTCGATCCTCTCCGCGATTGACACCGAGAGCCCCGCCCGCGGCCTCTACCGCACCCTCGGCTACCAGGACCTGGCACGCCAGGTCCTCTTCCCCAGCGCCGCCAAGCCGTACGCCGTGATGGGCGCTCCGCTCCCGTTGCGGCGGCGCTGAGCGCCGTACGGCGCGCGATTACTGATTTCCGCCTGCCGGTGTGCCCCGGCTAACCTCCTGCCAACACCCGAGAAGAAACGCAGGAGTGCTCCCCATGTCCCAGGTCCAGCGCATGTCCCGTTTGATGGCCAAGACACTGCGCGACGACCCGGCGGACGCGGAGACCCTCAGCCACAAGCTTCTGGTCCGCGCCGGGTACGTACGCCGCACCTCCGCCGGCCTCTGGAGCTGGCTGCCCCTCGGTAAGAAGGTCCTCGACAACATCTCGCGCGTCGTACGCGAGGAGATGGACGCCATCGGGGCACAGGAAGTACTGCTGCCGGCGCTGCTTCCCAAGGAGCCCTACGAGGCGAGCGGCCGCTGGGACGAGTACGGCGACCTCCTCTTCCGTCTCAAGGACCGCAAGGGCGGCGACTACCTGCTCGGCCCGACCCACGAGGAGATCTTCACCCTGGTCGTCAAGGACCAGTGCACGTCCTACAAGGACCTGCCGGTGATGCTCTACCAGATCCAGACGAAGTACCGGGACGAGGCCCGCCCCCGCTCCGGCGTACTGCGCGGCCGTGAGTTCCAGATGAAGGACTCGTACTCCTTCGACACCACGGACGAGGGTCTCGCCGAGTCGTACGCGCTCCACCGCGCGGCGTACCAGAAGATCTTCGCGCGCCTCGGGCTCGACTACCGCATCGTCTCCGCCATCTCCGGCGCCATGGGCGGCTCCGCGTCCGAGGAGTTCCTGGCCCCGGCCGCCGCCGGCGAGGACACCTTCGTCGACTGCCCCAACGGCGACTACGCCGCCAACACCGAGGCCGTCACCTTCACCACCGAACCCGTCGACGGATCGGCGCACGGGGCACTGGAGGAGCTGGACACCCCCGACACCCCGACCATCGAGACGCTGGCCACGTTCCTGGGCGTACCGGCCTCGGCCACGTTGAAGAACCTGCTGGTGAAGGTCGACGGCGAGATCACCGCCGTCGGCGTCCCCGGCGACCGCGAGGTGGACCTCGGCAAGCTCGGTGAGCACCTGGCGCCCGCCGTCGTGGAGCTGGTGACGGCCGAGGACTTCGAGGGCCGGCCCGAGCTGGTACGCGGCTACGTCGGCCCGCAGGGGCTGAAGGTCCGCTACATCGCCGACCCCCGCGTGGCGCCCGGCACGGCCTGGGTCACCGGCGCGAACAAGGCCGACACCCACGCGCGCAACGTCGTCTGCGGGCGCGACTTCGAGGTGGACGACTACCTCGACGTCGTGGTCGTCGAGGAGGGCGACCCCTGCCCCGTGTGCGGCGCCGGTCTCAAGCTGGGGCGCGCCATCGAGATCGGTCACATCTTCCAGCTGGGCCGCAAGTACGCCGACACCTTCCAGCTCGACGTGCTCGGCCAGCAGGGCAAGCCGGTCCGGGTGACCATGGGGTCGTACGGCATCGGCGTCTCCCGCGCCGTCGCCGCGCTCGCGGAGCAGACCGCCGACGAGAAGGGCCTGTGCTGGCCCCGGGAGATCGCCCCGGCGGACGTGCACGTCGTCGCGGCGGGCAAGGCCCTCCAGACGGAGCTGGCGGTCGACGTCGCGGAGCAGCTGGGCGCGGCGGGGCTGCGCGTGCTGGTCGACGAGCGGCCCGGCGTCTCGCCGGGTGTGAAGTTCACGGACTCGGAGCTGATCGGCGTTCCGAAGATCCTGGTCGCGGGGCGCCGTTCGGCCGAAGGCGTGCTGGAGCTGAAGGACCGCCGTACCGGGGAGCGCGAGGAACTCACCGTCGCCGAGGCGATCGCGCGTCTGACGGCGACGGTCTGACCGCCACCGCCACCGCCACCGCCGACGTCTGACGGCCGACGCCGCCCTTCCCGCGCGCGGCGTCGGAACGAGCGCGGCGGGATGCGGGGGAGTACGACGCGATACGGGGCGGGTGGGCCGGTCCAGGTGATGGGCTCACCCGCCCCGTGGCCGCTCCCGCCGCTACAGCCAGTCCGCGAACTCCAGCAACAGTTCCGCGTCTTGGCGGCGGCCGGCCTCCAGCGCGCGGACGCCCGACTCCACCGCGCGGAAGAGCGTCCAGCCCCGCAGTCGCTCACGGTCGATGTCCAGCGAGTCGGCCAGCTTGTTCACGCGCCGCCGCGTCGCCGACGCGCCCGAGGCCGCCGCGACGAGGTCCTCCACCCGGTCGCGTACCAGCCGCGCCAGGTCGTACGCGCGCTCACCCACCACGGGCACGGGGCCGACCGCGAGCCACGGTGCCCGGTCGCCGGACAGCACCTTGCCCTGGCGGAACGCACCGTGGAGGAGCATCAGCTCCGCCGGCCCGCCCGCGAGCAGTTCCTCGCGCGCGTCCAGCGCCGCCGAGACGAGCGGAAGGACCTGCGGGTCCGTCGCGGCCCGCATCGCCACCGCCTGGCCCGCAGTCCGCTCGGCGACCGTTTCGAAGCCGTGGTCGGCGACCGGCTCGACCCACAACTTCCGCACCGTTCCGGCCGCTTCGAGCAGTGCCTTGGCCTCGGGCAGGGAGCGCAGCGACGTCTCGTTGTGGAGCCGTTCCAGAAGCAGCGCACCGTCGGAGCCCGAGATGAGCTCCACCGAGCCCCAGCCCTTCCAGTGCGTCAGCGCCGCCCGCTCCGGCCCCGGAGCCGCGAACGGCGGGGCCACCTTGAGCGCGGCCGGTGCGCCGTCGGGGCGCCGTACAAGCACCACCAGACTGCTCCCGCCGCCCGGCGCCACCACCCGCTCGACCGTCAACCCCCGCCGCTCCACCGCCTCCTGGGCGATCCCGGGCAGCTGCCCGAGCCACTCTCCGGCCACGGACTCCCCGTACGTCTCGCTCAGGGTGCGCACCAGCCGCTGCGGCGGTTCGAAAGCCATACGTGCCTAGATCCCTTTCGGAGCGAGCGGGCTCACAACCGCTCGGCGAGCCCAGGAAAGGCTACGCCGCTGCCTCGCCAGCGCACCGCCCGCACCGCCGCCTCGCGCAGCGCCCCCGCGGCGTCCTGGCGCAGCGGCCCCTCGGCGGCCCGTACGAGGTCCGAGTAGACCCCCGCGATCCGGTCCTCCAGGTCGGCTGCGAGCCGTACGGCGGCGGCCGAGTCGGGCACCTGGAAGGGCAGGGCGTACGCGGCGGCCGCCGCGACCGGCTTCCCGCCGAGATCGCGCACCGTACGCGCGAGACTGTCGCGCCGTGCACGGTGCGCGTCGTAGGCGTTTGTCGCCTCCGGGCGGCGTTCGTCGCCCACGCGGCCGCCGACGACGCCGTACCCGTACACCGCGGCGTGCTCCGCGGCGAGGGCGGCCTGGGCGGCGTCCAGCGCACGGTCGCTGCTCACGAGGGGGATCCTTCCGTCAGCAGGAACGCGTGGGCGGCGCCGGCCGCGGCGAGGGAGGCCAGCAGCCGGGCGAGCTCCGGCGGGGCGTGGACCAGCGCCTCGGCGTGCGCGTCGGCGGCACGGCGCTCGGCCGCGGCCAACTCCCTGACAGCGGTGCCGGCATCGGCGGAGACGGACGGCGTGGGCCCGGTGTCCCCGACGGCCGTCCCGAGAGACGCGGACGGCGACGTGGACGCGGATACGGATACGGATACGGATACGGACGGCGACGGCTTCGCCGACTCGCCCTCCTTAGGAGGGGGCGGCGACAGCGCGGTGACATGCCGCGCGACGGCGCCCCGCAGCGGCGTCAGCCGCGTCGCCTGTTCCGGATGCCGATCGAGTACCGCGTCGTACCGCCGCAGGAGTTCACGGCTCGTGCGGGTGGACTTCGCCCGTAGCGCCTTCGCGGCCCTGACGGCCGCCGCGCTCGCCGAGCCCTCCGATTCGCCGCCTTCGTCCCTACCGGAGCAGGCGGTCAGCAGACCCCCTGTCGCGGCCCCCGCCGCCAAGAGCGCACCCCTCCGTGTCGTCCCCGTGCGCCCCACGCGTGTCTCCCTCGGGCCTCGCAGTGATCACCGCAGGCGAGCGTACCTGCGGGTCAGCCTCGGGTGGACGGCAACACCCCCCGCGACCGGATACCCTTTGCCTGACACGCGACGATCCCACAACAGCACACACGCGGCCGAGGAGTCACCCGGATGAGCACCACCCACAGCGAGAGGCTGCGCGGACTGCTGGAGCCGCTCGTCGGCGCGAAGGGCCTGGATCTCGAAGAGATCGAGGTGTCCCGGGCGGGCAGGCGTCGTGTGCTGAGGATCGTGGTCGACTCCGACGACGGCGTGGACCTGGACGCGTGTGCCGAGCTGAGCCGCACCATCTCCACGACTCTCGACGAGACGGACGCGATGGGCGAGGACGAGTACCAGCTCGAAGTGACCTCCCCAGGAGCCGACCGCCCGCTGACCGAGCGCCGTCACTACGTACGCGCCGTCGGCCGTCTGGCGAAGATCCAGCTTCACGAGGGCGACGAATTCGTGGCCCGCGTTCTCGCGGTGGACGAGGAAGGGCTCGACCTCGAAGTACCGGGTGTGAAGGGGCGCAAGCCGACCGCCCGCCGGGTCGAGTTCGCGTCGATCGCCAAGGCGCGTGTGGAGCTCGAGTTCAACCGCAAGGACAAGAAGGAAGAGGAGGCGTAGCCATGGACATCGACGTAAAGCTCCTGAAGGGCTTGGCACAAGAGAAGGAGATCCCCTTCGACCTGTTGGTCGAGGCGATCGAATCCGCCCTCCTCATCGCCTACCACCGCACCGAGGGAAGCCGCCGTCTCGCCCGCGTCGTCCTCAGTCGCGACAACGGTCATGTAACGGTGTGGGCCAAGGAGGACCCGTCGGAGCTGGAGGAGGGCCAGGAGCCGAAGGAGTTCGACGACACCCCGTCGGACTTCGGGCGCATCGCCGCCACCACGGCGCGGCAGGTCATCCAGCAGCGGCTACGGGACGCCGAGAACGACGTCACCTTCGGTGAGTACGCGCGCCGTGAGGGCGACGTCGTCGCCGGCCAGGTCCAGCAGGGCAAGGACCCCAGGAACGTCCTCGTACGGCTGGACGACAAGCTGGAGGCCATCCTCCCGGTGCAGGAGCAGGTGCCGGGCGAGGAGTACACGCACGGTCTGCGGCTGCGTACGTTCGTGGTCCGCGTCGCCAAGGGCGTACGGGGCCCGTCGGTGACCCTGTCGCGTACCCACCCCAACCTCGTGAAGAAGCTCTTCGAGCTGGAGGTCCCGGAGATCGCGGACGGCTCCGTGGAGATCTGCGCGATCGCCCGTGAGGCGGGGCACCGTACGAAGATTGCCGTACGGTCCACCCGCTCCGGTCTCAACCCCAAGGGCGCCTGCATCGGCCCCATGGGGTCGCGGGTGCGCAACGTGATGGCGGAGCTGCACGGCGAGAAGATCGACATCGTCGACTGGTCGGACGACCCGGCCGAGATGGTCGCCAACGCACTGTCGCCGGCCCGCGTCAGCAAGGTCGAGGTCGTCGACCTCGGGGCCCGTTCCGCGCGAGTGACGGTGCCGGACTACCAGCTGTCGCTGGCGATCGGCAAGGAAGGGCAGAACGCCCGTCTCGCCGCCCGCCTCACCGGCTGGCGCATCGACATCCGGCCCGACACGGAGCAGACCGACGGGGCGGACGACGCGGGGGACAACGGGGCCGCCGCGGGAGGCCGGTCGTCCCGCGGCGACCGGGGCTGACCCGGCGGCACGGGCGGGTACGGGGCCACGCCCCGACGGCACCGTACGGGGCGAGCCCGGCGGGGTACGGCACGGTGCGGCGGCACGAGCCCGTTCACGTACGGCGCGGCGGCGACCACCTCACGGCCCTCCGGATCGCTGCAGCCGCCCGCCGCGGGCGGCCTGTCACCGGCCCGCGGCCGACCCGGCACCGTTGCCGCCGTCGATCCGTCGGCCGCACAGTATCCGGCCATCGGGCAGCACCCGTCGGCCACCGTCGGTCGCGGCCGGCCGACGTCGATCAACGCCGTCCGGGGCGTGCGACGTGCGGCGACGTGGGACGACGGACTGTGCGGAGATCAACCGAATCTTTTTGGCCAGCAAGCGTTCGACCATTGCCCCAAAGGGGTGAGGGCAACGCGGGGAGGTAGACTTAGACATGTCTGGCCGGACGCACGCCCGCGCCTGCCCTGAGCGAACCTGCGTGGGATGCCGGGAGCGAGCGGCCAAGAGCGATCTGCTGCGCATCGTGGTGGTCGAGGGTGCTTGCCTCCCTGATCCACGCGGTACGCTGCCCGGCCGGGGCGCGTATGTACACCCCGCCTCGTTCTGTCTCGATCAGGCGGTCCGCCGCCGGGCGTTTCCCCGGGCCTTCAAGGTCAAGGGACCGCTCGACAGCACGGAACTGCTGCTCCATGTCGAGCAGGCAGCAATGCACGAAGACGTACGGCACGGAACCCCGTGCGGTTCAGGTACCTCGCGAGTTGGAAGTAGGTCGAGATTGCGATGAGCACTCGATGAGTACGCGATGAGTACGCCCATGAAGTAGCGACGGTCCGGCGGTAACCCGGACCTAAAAGGAGCGAAGTGGCTAAGGTCCGGGTATACGAACTCGCCAAGGAGTTCGGCGTGGAGAGCAAGGTCGTCATGGCCAAGCTCCAAGAACTCGGTGAATTCGTCCGTTCGGCGTCGTCGACGATCGAGGCGCCGGTTGTACGCAAATTGACTGATGCTTTGCAGGGTCCCGGCGGCAACGCCGCGAAGCCCGCAGCGAAGCCCGGGGCGCCCCGCAAGGCGAGCCCCGCCAAGCCCGCCGCGCCCTCCCCGGCGCAGGCGGCACGTCCGGCTGCTCCCAAGCCCGGTGTCTCGGCTCCCAAGCCGGCCGCCGCCGAGGCCCCGCAGAGCAGCACCCCTTCCTCTCCGGCTCCGGCCGCGACGCCCGCCTCCGGCCCGCGTCCCGGTCCGAAGCCCGCAGTGTCGAAGCCCGCCCCGGCTCCGGTGCCCGCGGCCGAGTTCTCGGCCCCGGCTCCGGCCCAGCCGGCGCCTCCGCAGGCGCCCCAGGCCCCGCAGTCCCCGGCGGCCCCGCGCTCCGGTTCGGCCACCCCGGGGCCCCGCCCCGCCGGTGGTCCCGCCGCCCGTCCGGCTCCGGCCGGCGGTCAGCGCGACGGCGGCCGTGACGGTGGCCGCGGCGGCGAACGCCCCGCGCGTCCCGCGGGTCAGGGCGCCCGTCCGGGTGCTCGTCCGGCGGGTCCCCGTCCGGGCAACAACCCCTTCACCTCGGGTGGTTCCACCGGAATGGCGCGCCCGCAGGCGCCCCGTCCGGGTGGCGCCCCGCGTCCCGGCGGTGCCGGTGCGCCTGGTGGTCCGCGTCCGCAGGGCGCCGGTCAGGGCGGTCCCCGTCCGCAGGCCGGTGCCGGTGGCCAGGGCGGTCGCCCGAGCCCCGGTGGTATGCCGCGTCCGCAGTCCCCGCGTCCCGGCGGCGCTCCCGCCGGTAACCGTCCGAACCCGGGCATGATGCCGCAGCGTCCCGCCGCGGGTCCGCGTCCCGGCGGAGGCCCCGGCGGAGGCCGTGGTCCCGGTGGGGCCGGTCGGCCCGCCGGTGGTGGCGGTGGCGGCGGTCGTCCCGGTGGCGGCGGCGGTTTCGCCGGTCGTCCCGGTGGCGGTGGCGGCGGCGGTGGCTTCGCCGGTCGCCCGGGTGGCGGCGGCGGTGCTCCGGGTCGTCCCGGTGGCGGCGGTTTCGGTGGCGGCGGTGGCCGTCCCGGTTTCGGCGGACGTCCGGGTGGTCCCGGCGGCCGTGGTGGAACACAGGGCGCGTTCGGCCGCCCCGGTGGACCGGCCCGTCGTGGCCGTAAGTCGAAGCGGCAGAGGCGCCAGGAGTACGAGGCCATGCAGGCCCCGTCGGTAGGCGGCGTGATGCTGCCGCGTGGCCAGGGACAGGTTGTCCGGCTGTCGCGCGGTGCGTCGCTCACCGACTTCGCGGAGAAGATCAACGCCAACCCGGCGTCGCTCGTCGCCGTGATGATGAACCTCGGCGAGATGGTCACTGCCACGCAGTCCGTCTCCGACGAGACCCTGCACGTGCTCGCCGGCGAGATGAACTACGTCGTCGAGATCGTGAGCCCGGAGGAGGAGGACCGCGAGCTTCTCGAGTCCTTCGACATCGAGTTCGGCGAGGACGAGGGCGGCGAGGAGTTCCTCGTCGCGCGTCCGCCGGTCGTGACCGTCATGGGTCACGTCGACCACGGTAAGACCCGGCTGCTCGACGCCATCCGTAAGACGAATGTCGTCGCGGGTGAGGCCGGCGGTATCACGCAGCACATCGGCGCGTACCAGGTCGCCACCGAGGTCAACGACGAAGAGCGCAGGATCACCTTCATCGACACCCCGGGCCACGAGGCGTTCACCGCCATGCGTGCCCGTGGTGCCAAGTCCACCGACATCGCGATCCTCGTGGTGGCGGCGAACGACGGTGTGATGCCCCAGACGATCGAGGCGCTGAACCACGCCAAGGCGGCCGACGTGCCGATCGTGGTCGCGGTCAACAAGATCGACGTCGAGGGCGCGGACCCGACCAAGGTGCGCGGTCAGCTGACCGAGTACGGCCTCGTGGCCGAGGAGTACGGCGGCGACACCATGTTCGTCGACATCTCCGCCAAGCAGGGTCTGAACATCGACAGCCTGCTGGAGGCCGTGGTCCTCACGGCGGACGCCTCGCTCGACCTCCGGGCCAACCCGGAACAGGACGCGCAGGGTATCGCCATCGAGGCGCACCTCGACCGCGGTCGCGGCGCCGTCGCCACCGTGCTCGTCCAGCGCGGCACGCTGCGCGTCGGTGACACGATGGTCGCCGGTGACGCGTACGGCCGTGTCCGGGCGATGCTCGACGACAACGGCAACAACGTCGAGGAAGCGGGTCCCGCGACCCCCGTCCTGGTCCTGGGACTCACCAACGTCCCCGGCGCCGGCGACAACTTCCTCGTCGTCGACGAGGACCGCACCGCGCGGCAGATCGCCGAGAAGCGTGCCGCTCGTGAGCGGAACGCGGCGTTCGCCCGCAAGGGCGTCCGGTTCTCCCTGGAGAACCTGGACGAGGCCCTCAAGGCCGGCCTGGTGCAGGAACTCAACCTCATCATCAAGGGCGACGCGTCCGGTTCGGTGGAGGCTCTCGAGTCCTCGCTGCTCCAGCTCGACGTCGGTGAAGAGGTCGACATCCGGGTTCTGCACCGCGGCGTCGGTGCGGTCACGGAGTCCGACATCGACCTGGCGATGGGCTCCGACGCCATCGTCATCGGCTTCAACGTGCGCGCCGCGGGGCGTGCCTCGCAGATGGCCGACCGCGAGGGTGTCGACGTCCGCTACTACTCGGTGATCTACCAGGCCATCGAGGAGATCGAAGCGGCCCTCAAGGGCATGCTCAAGCCGGAGTACGAGGAGATCGAGCTCGGTACGGCGGAGATCCGCGAGGTCTTCCGCTCGTCCAAGCTCGGCAACATCGCCGGTGTTCTCATCCGGTCCGGCGAGGTCAAGCGCAACACCAAGGCCCGGCTCGTCCGCGACGGCAAGGTCATCGCGGAGGACCTCAACATCCAGGGTCTGCGCCGCTTCAAGGACGATGTCACCGAGATCCGCGAAGGCTTCGAGGGCGGTATCAACCTCGGAAACTTCAACGACATCAAGATCGACGACGTCATCGCGACGTACGAGATGCGCGAGAAGCCGCGCGGCTGACGTACGCCGGTGGTGTCCACCACCGCGTGACTGACGTGACGCGGTGCCGATGCCGCCCGGGTCCTGCT
>NZ_JBHUZM010000197.1:0-11446 GCF_042667665.1 Streptomyces sp. NPDC057307
GTGTCTGTGTGACCTTACGCACGTTGCCTTCAGGGGCCCGCATTGCCTAATGTCCGGTTTGTGCTTAGTTTCCGCAGACTGCCGACCTTGGCCGTGGCCGGACTCGCCCTCGCGGTGGCGGTGCCGGCCTCCGTACTCACCGCCGCCCACGCGGCCGACGGCCCCGCCCGTACCGCGCCCACGTCGGCCGGCGTCGACAGCGCGATGAGCAAGGCGCTCGACGCGCTGCCCGCGAGCGACGGCCGCTACACCGTGGCCGTCGAGGACCTGCACGGCCGGGGCTCGGCCGTCTACGGCGAGGAAACCGGCGCCTTCGACACGGCCAGCGTCGTCAAGGTCGACATCCTCGCGGCCCTCCTGCTCGACGCCCAGGACCGTGGCGAGCCCCTCACCGCGCAGCAGAAGAAGCTGGCCGCCGCGATGATCCGCAGCAGCGACAACGACGCCACGAACGCGCTCTGGAAGGCGATCGGCGGCACCGACGGCCTGAACGCCGCCAACAACCGCCTCGGCCTGAAGGACACCCGCACCGACAAGGACGGTCACTGGGGCCTCACACGGACCACCGCGGCCGACCAGATGGTGCTCCTGGAAGCGGTCCTCGGCGACGCCCACTCCCCGCTCACCGCGCCCTCCCGCGGCTATCTGCGGTCACTGATGAGCACGGTCGAGGCGAACCAGCGATGGGGGATATCCGCCGCCGCCGACAGCAAGCGGCCCGGAGCCGCGCCGGCGCTGAAGAACGGCTGGCTGCCGCGCAGCGAGACGGAGCTGTGGGACATCAACAGCATCGGACGCGTCGAGTACGGCGGCCACACCCTGCTCGTCGCGGTGCTGTCCGACGGGCAGCCGTCGTACAAGAAGGGCGTCGACCTGGTGGAACGGGCCGCGACCACCGCCGTGAAGGCGTTCGTCAAGGCCGAGTAGACCGGAGGCGGAGCGGACCGGGAGACGCCGGGCCGCACTCGATGTCCGATTACCGCCGGTGGGCCCCGCCGCGACCCAGCATGCTCGGCGCATGACACGACCACCCACCGAGGCCATGACCGACCCGCTCACCGTCCTCACCGGCATGTACGCGGCCGAGGCCCGCTATCTGGCGGCAGGCGGGCCCGGCGCCGCCTCGTTCGCCGTACTGGAGCCGTTCTTCGCGCCCGACGTCGTCCTGCACCAGGCCGACACCCTGCCGTACGGCGGAACCTGGCGCGGCCACGAGGGCATCGAGCGGTTCTTCGTCGCGATGAGCGGCGTGTGGGAGACCTTCGACATGGTGGAGCAGGAATTCCTCGCGACCGGGGAGACCGGGGGCCCCGCGGTGGTGCTCACCCGGATCCGGGCCCGCGCGCGGGCCACCGGCCGTGAGCTGTCCTTCCCGATCCTCCAGACGATCACGGTCACGGGCGGCCGGATCGCCGAGGTCCGGCCGTTCTACTGGGACACCGGAGCCGTCGCCGACGTCACGCGGCTGCCCTGAGCGGAACCGTACGGGAGGACCGCGCCGCTCATGCGGACGGGCCGGCGCCGAGCCCGGTCAGCAGCGCCGCCAGGAAGGCGCGGACCTCGGGCTCGCCGTGCGGCTGCCAGTCGCCGTCGGTGAGCCGCTCCGGCGAGCGCAGGGCCTCGGTCAGCATCCGCGTCCGGCGGGCCGGGGGATCGTCGCCGAGCACGCCCTTCGCGATCAGGGCGTTGACGCGGGCGGCCTCGCCCTCGTCCAGCCGGGGGCTGAACTGCGTGCAGTAGAGCACCTTGGTGATGAAGCCGCGCCATTCGTCCACCGGCGAAAGCGTACGGCCTGCCCCCAACCGTCCGGCGCGCCGTCAGCGGCGGGCGAGCTGGCGTTCGCCGCTGGGGCCCGGCTCGTACGGCAGGTCGTAGTGGGAGAAGACCGCCTTCTCGTCCTCCGCCGGCAGCACATCGTCGGTGCCCATCGACGGCGCGTCCTTCACGGCGGTCTTCGAGTACCTGACCTGCACGTAGCCCGGCCCCACGACGGCTCCCGAGAGCGGCACGAAGACCAGCCGGTGCCTGGTCGGCATGCCGACCAGCACGGTCGCCACGGCGGGCTCGTCGGTACGGGTGTCGACGTAGACCGCCTCCAGCGAACCGATCTTGCGCCCGTCGGAGTCGATGACGTCGTGGGTACGCCATTCACGGATGTCCGCGGAATCGATCATGTCGGCTCTCCTCCTCCGGTGGCCCTCGCTGTCGGGCCCACTGCTGCGTCTACCCCGCCCGGCTCCGGTCATGGTCGCCGACGGCGTGCCGGGCTGCCACTCGGGACGGCCGGAGAGCCGTACGGAGGCGAGGCCGGGACCGTCAGGACTCCTCGCCGTACGCCAGCTCGCTCGCCAGCAGCGCAGCGCCCACGACCCCCGCGCGCGGACCCAGCTCGGACATGACGATCGGCAGATTGCCCGTGGCGAGGGGCAGCGAGCGTTTGTACACGACACTGCGGATCTCGGCGAGCAGCGGATAGCCGAGCCCCGTCAGTCCGCCGCCGATCACGATCATCGACGGATTCATGAAACTGACCAGGGTGGCGAGCACCTGCCCCACCCGGTGGCCACCGGCCCGGATGAGGTTGACGCACGTGTTGTCGCCGCCGTCCGCGCACTCCGCGACATCCACGGCGGTCAACACCCCCCGCTCGGCGAGCCGTTCGGCGAGGGCGGGCGACTGGCCCGACCTCGCGGCCTCCGTGGCGTCCCTGGCCAGCGCCACCCCGCCGAAGTACGCCTCCAGGCAGCCGGTGTTCCCGCAGGAGCAGACCGGCCCGGCCGCCTCGGCGTCCACCTGGACGTGCCCGATGTCGCCGGCGCAGCCCTCCGCGCCCCGGTAGATCCGGCCGTGATGCTGCATGCCGGAGCCGATACCGCTGCCGATCTTCACGAAGAGCAGATGGTCGACGGTCCTCGCGACACCGCTGTGCTGCTCCCCGAGGGACATCACGTTGACGTCGTTGTCGACCACGACGGGGCAGCCGTGCGCGCGGGCGAGGGTGTCCCGTACGGGGAAGCGGTTCCAGCCCACCATGATCGGCGGCGAGACCGGGACGCCCTCGCGGAAGCTGACCGGCCCCGGCAGGCCGATGCCGATGGC
This sequence comes from Streptomyces sp. NPDC057307, assembly GCF_042667665.1. Lineage (NCBI taxonomy): Bacteria > Bacillati > Actinomycetota > Actinomycetes > Kitasatosporales > Streptomycetaceae > Streptomyces > Streptomyces sp. NPDC057307. The sequence goes on from NZ_JBHUZM010000197.1 coordinate 3,100, forward strand.
GTCGAGCCGGGTGTAGTGCCCCTGGTCGGCCATCGCGCGCAGCAGTTCGCTGACGCGGCCGAGCACGGCGACGGGGCCCGAGCGGATGTCGGCGGGTTCGGAGATGGCGGCCACCGGCGCGAGCGCGCCGTCGGTGATCTCGATGTCGACGGAGCTGGCGCCCAGATCGACGGCGGCGAACCGCAGACCGGGGTCGAGCTGGACGAGGGTGGAGCGCCGCCCGCCGCGCGACGCGGCGGGGCCCGCCTCGCTGACCCGCCCGGCGGCGACCATGCGGTCGAGTTCGCCGAGCAGCCGCGGGCGGGGAACCTCCAGCCGGTCGGCGAGCTGGGCGCGGGACAGCGGGCCGTTGTCCCGCAGCAGACTCAACACGCGGTACTGGATGTTCACGGGCTCACTTCCTCTGGACGCCTTCGACAGCTTTCGGGAGGTGTCGCGGGGCGGAGCGCGGGCGTAACGGGCAGTACGCGGGCGGCTTCCGGCAACTTTTTCACAGATCGCCGAAAGTTGCCGCCTTGTTGACGGAACCCGGCCCGGCCCCCGCGACGGAGCCGGAGCCGGGTCCGGGCACAGAACTGCCCCGCCGGTGAGAGCGGGGCGTGGCAGCGGGGCAGCCCTGTCGGTCCCGGCGTCAGCCGGTGGCGCCTCCCTTCAGGGCCCGCGCGTCCCGTGCCAGGGCCGCGCCCGCCGCGCCGTCCGGCACCAGGGCGGTGTCGGCCGTGTAGCCGGCGAACGATTCCAGTACGGCCGCGGCCTGACTGGTGCGGCCCGCGTCGGCGTGTGCCTCGGCCTGCCCGAGCCGTACGGTCAGCCGCTGCTGTCCCTGTGCGGTGACGAGGCCGTCCGCCCGCAGCTGGGTGATCAGCGCGCGGATGTCCGCGTAGGAGGTACGGGTGGTGAAGGCCACCGTCTTCGTGGTGGTGTTGCCGGCCTTGTCGCGGGCCCTGACCGTGAGGTCGTGGTTGCCCAGCGGCAGCCGCCAAAGCTCCAGCGCCTGGCCGGAGTTGACGGCCTTGCCGTCCACCGTGGCCGTCACGGTCGCCCCGCCGGACACCGCGTCCGCCGCCGAGAAGACCGGCGTCGGTCGCTCGGAGTCCCCGTAGACGCCGTCGGCGTCGATACCGGTCGCCGTCACCGTGGGACCGGTGCGGTCGATCCGTACGGTGAGCGAGCCCACCTCGGAGACGTTGCCGCCGTTGTCGGTCGCCCGGTAACGGACCGTCGTGGCACCCTCCCTGGACAGCGTGACGGCCGCGTTGGCCGACAGCCATGTCGTACCGCCGTCGATCGAGTACTGACGACTGGCGACCGTCCCGTTGTCCGTCGCCGCGACCGCCAGCGACACGTTGCTGGTGTACCAGCCGTCGTCACCGTTGGGCCGGGGCGGGTTGAGCGTGGCGGTGACCTTGGGCGCGTTCTTGTCGGCGACACCCGCGCCCTGGAAGGTCAGCGAGTCCAGCTCGACACCGCCGGAGGTGGTGACGAAGACCTCGCCGGTCCCCGAAGGGGCGTTGCCCAGCGCGGTGGTGACGGTCTGCCAGCCCTCGCCGGCCGGGACCTGCACCGTCGCGAACGGCTCCGCGTCCACCGAACCCCAGCGCAGCGCCAGCGTGCCGGCGCCACTGGCCCGGGTCTTGACCCCGTTGATCCCGGCGAACGACACCGGGTCGTACGCGATCCAGTCACCCGCGTCGAAGGAGGTCAACTTGCGCTGGCCGGACGCGGTGGTGTCGTCCGCGATCGTGACACCCGACGCGGAGTCGTAGTGCTCGCCCTGCATCAGCGCCGGGTTGAGGACGACCTGGGCGTCACCGGTGGCCGGCGGCACGCCGCCCGCGCCCTTGTCGGTGTAGGTGATGCCGAGGACGCCGAAGACGTTCTCGGTGTCACCGTGCCCCGCGTCGGCCGGGGTCAGAACGCCGCCCGTGCAGCCGGTGCCGCTGTTGACCGGGTGGCCGTGCTGGTTGTGCCCGAGACCGAAGGTCCAGGCGGCCTTGGCGCAGTCCGGCGTGGTGCCGTCCTCCGGGTCCTCGACGGCTATGCCGTACGGCACGGAGTCGCCCCAGTTGAAGAACCCGCCGTCGGGCGGCGAGGTGATCCGTATCGTCGGCGCCGTGTTGCCCACGGTGATCTGACGGCTCGACAGCCCGGACTTGCCCTGCGGGTCGGTGACCTTGAGGCGGGCCTGGAACTGGCCGTTGTCCGGATAGGTGCGGTTGGCCGTGGGTCCGGTGGCGTCGAACGTGCCGTCGCCGTCGAGGTCCCACTGGTAGGTGAGGTCGCCGTTCTCCGGGTCACTGGACCCGGTGGCGCTGAACGAGACCGCCAACGGGGCCTGGCCGGACGTCTTGTCGGCCTTGATCACGGCGGTGGGCGCCTTGTTGCCCTCGGCGTAGTCGATCCGGTAGAGACCCGCGTCGGGGTTCTGCCGGAAGAAGCCGTCGCCGTAGTCGAGGACGTAGAGCGCGCCGTCCGGGCCGAACTCCAGGTCCATCGGGTTGTCCCACTGCGGGATGCCGTTCTGCGAACGCTCGCTGTTCGGCAGGACGTTCTCCAGCTTGCTCACCGGGCCGTCAGGACCGTCGAGCGTGAGCGCGGCGACGTAGTCCTGGGAGAACTCCGCCATGAACGCCTTGCCGTCCCAGTACTCCGGGAACTTGCCCGGCGAGGGGTTGTCCGCGTCGTAGTGGTAGACCGGACCGCCCATCGGGGCCTGGCCACCCGGACCGCCGGGGCCGCGGAAGGCGGTCAGCTCGGGCCACGGCTGGTCGGTGTCCCGGTCGCCGTACCAGAGCGTGGCCGGCGCGGACGCGGGCAGCTCGGTCAGGCCGGTGTTCCAGCGGGAGTCGTTGACCGGCGCCGCGCAGTCGAAGGCGGGTCCCGGCGTGAGGGTCGCGAAGTCGAAGTCCCGGTAGGGCTTGGTGTTGTCACCGGTGCAGAACGGCCAGCCGCTGTTCAGCGGCTTCGTCGTGGTCTGCCACTCGACGTAGCCCATCGGGCCGCGGTTCGGGTCGGCGGTGCCGGCGTCGGGGCCGTAGTCGCCCCACATGACGGCGTCGGTCTCGCGGTCCACGGCGAGCCGGAAGGGGTTGCGCAGACCCATCACGAAGATCTCGGGGCGGGTCTTGGCCGTGCCCGGCTCGAAGAGGTTCCCGTCCGGGATCGTGTAACTGCCGTCCTCCTGGACGTCGATCCGCAGGATCTTGCCCCGCAGGTCGTTGGTGTTGCCCGCGCCGCGGCGCTCGTCGAGACCCGGGTTGAAGCCCGCCGCGTCGTTGATCGGCGTGTAACCGTTGACGTTCGGGCCCGACGCCGGGGTGTTGCCGCCGGTCGCGAGGTAGAGATTGCCCTTGCTGTCGAAGTCCACATCACCCGCGACATGGCAGCACTGGCCGCGGTTGGCGTCGACCCGGATGATCTCCTGGGCGGTGGAGAGGTCGAGCTTGTCGCCGGTCCACTTGAAGCGGGTCAGGGTGTCGTACCCCTCCCACTGCTTCCAGTACGCGTCGGTCTGCCCGGCGGGCAGCGTCTGCGGCGCGGAGCCGGCCGGGGTGTTCAGCGGCGGCGAGTAGTAGAGGTAGACCCACTTGTTGGTGGCGAAGTCCGGGTCCAGTGTGACCGTCTGCAACCCCATCTCGGAGTTCTGGTACACGTCGACGTGGTTGACGACCTTCGTGACACCGGTGCCGGGGTCGGTGAGCCGTACGTCGCCGTTGCGGGCGGTGTGCAGGACGCGGTTGTCGGGCAGCACGGCGAGGTCGATCGGCTCGCCGGTGTCCTTCGTCAGGGTGACCTTCTCGTAGTTCGACCAGTCCAGGGCGTGTTCGTGGCCCGGGTGCGCCTGGGCGGCGGGCGCGACGGCCACACCGCCCAGCGCGGGCAGTGCCACGAGCAGGACCCCCGTGATCAGGCGTCTCAGGGTGCGTTGCACGGGATTACGTCTCCTCGGTCGCTGAGGTTAAGGAGCGGGTGGAACACGCGAGGCGCCCCCGCGCGCGGAGGCGCCTCGCGTGCTCTTCGGGGGAGGCTCGCTCAGCCGAGGAGTCCCTTGAGTGCCGTGAAGCTGCGCTCGGCCGCGCCGAGCGAACCCGGCGGATTCGGCAGGGTGTTGGGCGCGGTGTCCTGCTCCCAGATGCCGACGTGCGAGGCGCGCGGCCCGATGTCGCGGATGAACTTCTCGTACGGAAGGTCTCCGGCACCGAACTCGACGATGTCGAAGCCGTTGGCGTTCGCCGCGTTGGCGTCGCCGTCCTTCATGTGGAACAGCGGGTAGCGGTACGGCTGGTTGCGCACGTACGCCGCCGGGTCGAATCCGGGCCACCGGTACTGGCCCACGTACGCCCAGTAGATGTCCAGTTCCAGATAGACGTGGCGCGGGTCGGTGTTCTTGAGGAACACGTCGTACAGCCGCACCGACGGCTGGTCGGTGGCGAACGCGAACTCGCCCGCGTGGTTGTGCTGGTAGAGCTTCAGACCGCGCGCGGTCGCCGCCGCGCCCCAGACGTTGAACTCGTCGGCGGCGGCGCGGTAGCCCGCGACCGTGTTGACGTTCGTCGGCGCGTTGGCGGTGCCCACGTGCGGCATCCCGAGGATCTGCGCGGCGTCCAGCTCGCCCTGCAGGTTGGAGCGGAAGTTGCCGATGCCGACGTGGCTGCCGACCGCGGTCAGTCCGTTGTCGTCGAGCAGCTTGCGGATCTCCTGGACGGTGATCTGCCGGCCCAGGATGGACGTGTTCTGGGTGTACCCGGCGAACTCGATCTCCTTGTAGCCGATCCGGGCCAACTCGGCGAGGACGACGGCGAAGCCGAGTGAGGAGACCTTGTCGCGGATGCTGTAGAGCTGGATGCCGATCCGGTCCTTGGGGATGGACAGACTGCTCGGCGCGGCGGCGGCAGAGGTCGCGGCGGCCCCGGTGACGGAGGCGGCGGCGAGGGCCACGGTGGTGCCGGCGGTGGCGCGCAGGAAGTCCCTGCGATCGAAGGACTTGTGAATATGGCTCACGGTCACTCCTGGGGAATGAGGAGAAGAAGGTACGAACCGGGGCGCGCGCGGCCGGAGTGGCTGCTCTCGGCGGTGCGCGCCGCGACGGCGGAGGGTGACTGCTGTGCCGGCGGGAGGGGAAGCGCCGAGCGGTGCGTAGGGCGTGGGTGGGTCGAGGCGTCGGTGCGAGCCGTCGCGTCGAGGGGGTTCGCGGGTACGGCGACGGGGGCGGTCGCCGTCACCCGCTGGTGTCGCGGCGGGTGCCGCTCGGCGTCAGAGGCGGGACTTGCCGGCCTCGTGGGCGTCGGCCTTGGCGGCGGCGGCGCGCTCGGCGGCCTTCTCGGCCAGCTCGGCGCCGCGGTCCTGCGGGGCGGCCTTCTTGGCGGAGCGGGAGGACGACGCGCCTGCGGCGGCGGTGTCCCCGGTGACGGCGCCGCGGATACGCGCCAGCTCGCCCACGACCAGGACGGGGTTGTTGCCGGTCGCGGTGAGTCCGCCACGCACGATCGCGTTGTCGAGCACGGCGTTCGCGGTGTTGTCTGTGACGGCCAGGTTGCCGCCGAAGTACGAGGCGCCCGCGCAGGATCCGAGCACGCCCTCGCCGCCGATCTGGAGGTTGTCGGCGTTGCCCGAGTACTTCGCGGCGCCGTACACCTCGCTGGCGCAGAACACGCCGCCCAGGGTGTTCCCGTTGACGGTGAGCGCGCCCTTGACGGTGGAGTCGTAGACGTCGGTGTACTGGTTGCCCTCGCCCGTCAGCGCCGCGTTGAGGGTGCTGCCGGAGACGTACAGCTCGCCGCCCTCGGTGCTGACGTTCCCGCCGAGCGTCGAGTCGACCGCGTAGACGAATCCCTCGGTGGCGTCGACCGCCTTGAGGTTGCTCTTCTCCAGGTGCGTGCCGAACGCGGAATCGGTCGTCAGCGCGCCCTTGACGGTGGTGTCGGTGAGGTCGAGGTAGGCGTTCTCCTCGACGTTGACCGCGCCGTTGAAGGTGGCGCCCGCCGCCACGAGGTCGGCGCCGGCCTCGACCGTCACCGAGCCCTTGACTCTCGTACCGGTGAGGGTGCAGGACTTCCCGGCCGGTACGACCAGGTCGTTGCTGACGGTCACAGCCCCGCCGTCGCCGACACAGGTGGTGTAGAGAGCGGCCTGGGCGGAGCCGGAGAAGGCCACCAGGCTCCCGGATGCCACCAGCGAGGCCGTCGCGATGAACGTACGGATCTTCATGTCGCTTCCCTTCAGCTGCGGTCACGGCAGAGTCGGTGACCCGGCCGGTTTCCCCGTCCTGCGACGGGGGTGCTGCACGGTGCGTGTGCGACGACCGTCGTGACGGCGATCGACGCAGCGCCTCGTGACGGGCGGTGGCCCGGCCATGGGGGGAGAGACGTGGAAAGACTCGTGTGGTGAAGGGCGTTCGGGGGGAACGCCGATCGGCTGCGGTGTTACCGCGACGAAACAATGTCTCGGTGGGCCGAGACATTAGAGCGCCGCGTGGGGACTGTCCAGAGGTTCGGTACGAATCTCTGGAACTTTCTAATGATTCATCAAAAGGTGTGCTGTGCCGGTGGAAAAGACGACGGAACACCCGGGGAGCGGGGCCCGGTCCGGCGGGGAGGGTGCAACGGCGCGGCTGTGAGCCCGCGTTCGCGGTCGCGAAGGGCGTGGGGGTTCGGGGAGTTCCGGCGTCGTCGTGGGCGGACTACCGCGACGCGGGCCGCGGTGCGGGACGCGATCCGGGCTTCGACGTGCGCTCGGGCGGGGACTTGGGCGCGGGCTTGGGCTTGGGTGTGGGCTTCGACGTGGGCGTGGCCTTGGGTGCGGCCTCGGACGCGGACGAGCGCGCCTCGTCGTACGCCTCGCGGGCCGTGAACACCGCGTCCAGCCGCCGTTCCGTCCAGCGCGCCAGCCCCCATACCTGCTCGGCCGCCTCGCGGCCCAGATCGGTGAGCGAGTAGTCCACGCGCGGCGGGATGACCGGCCTGGCGTCGCGGTGGACGAAGCCGTCCCGTTCCAGGGTCTGAAGGGTCTGGGCGAGCATCTTCTCGCTGACGCCGTCGACCGCGCGGCGCAGTTCGCTGAAGCGGTACGAGCGCTCCAGCAGGGCGGCCAGCACCAGCACGCCCCAACGGCTGGTGACATGTTCCAGCACGATCCGGGAGGGGCACATCCGCCGGTTGACGTCGGGGCCGGGAGCGCTTTCGTCCATTCCGGTACCTTACTTCAAGGTGGGTACTTCCTCACGGGAAGTGTGGAACTTATCGTTGATCCAGCGAGTTACGAACCACTGCCAAGCCTGGCAAACCGTACGAAATGGATAGGGCGCCTCATGAGCATCGTCGTCACCGGAGCGACCGGACACCTCGGCCGTCTCGTCATCGAATCCCTGCTGACCGCCGATGTGCCGGCCGGCGAGATCACCGCCGTCGCGCGGGACCGGGAGAAGGCCGCGCCCCTGGCGGCGCTCGGCGTGCGGGTGCGGACCGCCGACTACGACAGGCCCGAGACACTGACGGACGCCTTCCGGGCCGGCGACCGCGTCCTGCTGGTCTCCGGCAGCGAGGTCGGCCGCCGCGTACCGCAGCACACCGCCGTCATCGACGCCGCACGGGCGGCGGGCGTCGCACAGCTCGCGTACACCGGCATCCTGGGCGGCCCCGACGCCGACCTCGAACTGGCCGCCGAGCACAAGGTCACCGAGCGGCTGATCCTGGACTCCGGGCTGCCGTACACCTTCCTGCGCAACGGCTGGTACACCGAGAACTACACCGAGAACCTGGCGCCCGTACTGGAACACGGCGCCGTCGTCGCCGCGGCGGGCGAGGGCCGCGTCGCCAGTGCGAGCCGCGCGGACTACGCGGCGGCGGCAGCCGCGGTGGTGACCGGCGAGGGGCATCTGAACAAGGCGTACGAGCTGTGCGGCGACACGGCGTGGTCCTTCGCCGAGTACGCGGCGGAGCTGTCGCGGCAGACCGGCCGGACGATCACCTACAACAACGTCCCCGGTGAGACCCTGCTGGGCATCCTCACGGGAGCCGGTGTGCCCGAGGCGATGGCCGGGCTCCTCGTGGACGTGGACAAGGCCATCGAGCGCGGACTCCTCGTCGGTACGACGGGTGACCTGTCCCGCCTGGCGGGCAGGCCCACGACGCCGCCGGCCGAGTCGATCGCCGAGGCGCTGAAGGCCTGACGGCACGGCCCTCGGCCGCCCGTCCTCGTCTGTCAGTCCTCGGCCGGCTGCCTCCGGGGCGCCCGTCCTCGTCTGTCAGTCCTCGGCCGGCTGCCTCCGGGCGCCTGTCTCCGACCGGCTGCCTCTGGGACCGGCTGCCTTCGGGACCGGCTGCCTCTGGGACCGGCTGTCCTTCACCGC
>NZ_JBHUZM010000198.1:0-11064 GCF_042667665.1 Streptomyces sp. NPDC057307
CCATCACGACCGGCCACCGGCCGTTCGGCGTTCCCGCCCCGGCGCGTCATTCCACGGTTCGCACGGTCGGGCCCCGGACCTCGATCGCCGGCCGGGCCGGTCGGCGCGATGCGGCCGGACGACGGGGGCCGGGAGGGCCCCGTGGGACGTACACTGCACTCATGGGTAATACACACGCTGCGACGGAGGGCCTCCGACTGGCCTCGTGCGCGCTGTGCCACGCCCTGCACGGCCACGGCTAGCAAGTTCGCCGCCGACTCTCGGCCTCCGGCGCCCGGTGGAATTCCTCCCCGAGGCGTCCTCTTCTCGTCCGCACTCGCGTGCAGAGCCGTCCGCTCCCCCCAGCCCCATCGCGCCCCCAGCGACACCCGCACCCGCGCCCCACCCCGCGACGCTTCGGCGTGCCGTCGGCGCCTCCACGGTGACCGCCGCACGGCGGCCGAGCCGTACCTTCGAGAGGATCCCCTGTGAAGCTGAGCGACTTGCTCGTCGGGCACGACCACGAGATTCTGCAGGGCGATCCCGATACGGCCATCACCGCCGGAACCTGTTTCGACGCCCACCGCGTGTCACCCGGATCGCTGTTCATCGCGGTCCCCGGCCACCGCGAGGGCGGCCCGGAATCCGTCGGCCCCGCGCTCGCGCGCGGCGCCGTCGCCGTGCTCGTCGACGCGGCGACCGACGATCTGCCGGTGGCCGCCTGGGCGTCCGACCCGGCCGTCTGCGTCGTACGCGTCCCGGACACCCGCACCGCCGCCGCGGTCGTCGCCTCCCGCTACCACGGGGACCCCGGCCTCGCGATGGACATGGTCGCCATCACCGGCACCAACGGCAAGACGTCGGTGTCATACATGGTCGAGTCCGTGCTGCGGCTCGCCGAGCAGGCCGTGGTCGGGGTCATCGGCACGGCGGGCAGCCGCATCGGGGACGAGCTGATCCCCATGCCCCGGTCGGTGCTCACCACCCCGGAGTCGCCCGACTTCCAGTACCTGCTCGGTGTCATGCGCGACCGCGACGTGAGCACCGTCGTCCTGGAGGCCACGTCCATGGGGCTGTTGACGCACCGCGTCGACCACTCGTACATCGACGTGGGCATCTTCACCAACCTCACGCAGGACCATCTGGACGACCACGGCACCATGGCGAACTACCGGGACGCCAAACTCCGGCTGTTCCAAGGGCTCTGCCGCCGGGCCGTGGTCAACATCGACGACGCGGTGGGCGCCGGGATCGGCGCGCTCATGCCCGGCGCGGTGACCACGTACGCGCTGGACACCGACGCCGACTACCGGGCGACCGACCTCACGATGGACGCCTTCGGTACGCGCTTCACGCTGCACCACGCCGGGCGCAAATACCCGGCGGCGATCCCCGTACCCGGCCGCTTCTCGGTCGCCAACGCGCTCGCCACCGTCGCCGCCTGCCACCTCCTCGGGCACGACCTGCGCGGACTGGTCACCGCGCTCGACCGGATGCCCCCGATCCCCGGGCGCTTCGAGCGCTTCGAGACCCCGCGCGGCACCTCGGTCATCGTGGACTACGCGCACTCCCCGGACTCCCTCGACAAGGTGCTGAGCACCATCCGCGACTTCGCCACGGGGCAGGTCATCACCGTGTTCGGCTGCGGCGGCGACCGTGACATCACCAAGCGCGCGGAGATGGGCGAGATCGCCGGCACCCACTCCGACCTGTGCGTCCTCACCTCGGACAACCCCCGTCACGAGGACCCCGAGGCGATCCTCGACCAGATCACGCCCGGTCTGGCCGCCACCGGCACCCGCTTCGAGCGGTACGCCGACCGCCGCGCGGCCATCGAGTTCGCCCTGTCGGCGGCGGGCAAGAACGACATCGTCCTGATCGCGGGGAAGGGCAGCGAGCCCTACCAGACCGTCGGGGACACGCTGATCCCGTTCAGCGACATGGCGACCGTACGCGAACTGGCCGCCGCACAGGACTAGAACCGGCCGCCGTACAGCACTGATCGCGCGTCCCCGGAACGGGCCGGGGCCGGGACTCAGGGCAGCGGTTCGGCCATGGCACTCAGATGGATGCCGACGAGCCGCCACCCGCCCCCGTCCTGGTCCCTGGCCAGGAACTGGGTCGCACGGAAGCGCCCGTCGGCGTCCCGGCCGTCGACGATGCTCTGCTGGCACTGCAGACCGATGGCCACCGCCGCCTCGCCGTGCCGGCGCACCTCCACCTCCGTCCAGTCGAAGGCGTCATGGATGAGATGGCCCGAGGCGTACCGCTCCAGCCACTGCGCCTTGTCGAGGATGAATCCGCGCGGACCGACCCCGCGGAAGTCGTCGGCGAGCAACCGGTCCAACGCGTCGACGTCACCGCCGAGTTCGGCCTTCTCCCACCGTCGGGCGAACTCGGCCAGATCCCTGTCCATGCTCTTTCTCCCCGTCTTCCACGCCTGTTCCGTCGTCGTTCAGACTCCACCGGGTACGGCTCACGGCGCATCCACTCGCCGGATGGCCCGCGACTACTGCGCGGGGAGTACCGGGGAGCCGTCGGGCTCGGAAGTCACCGGGGGACGTAGACGCACGCTTATGCCGGTGAGCTTCGTGACCATGTTCCGCCGGCCCGGCCCGTACTTGACTTGAGCCATGACACAGAACACGCACAACACCGAGAACACGCGGGCGGCGGCGCCGAGGCTGACCCTGGTCACCGGCGGTACGGGCAAGACCGGGCGGCGCGTCGCGGCGCGGCTCACCGAACGCGGACTGCCCGTGCGTATCGGCTCGCGCGGCAGCGAGATCCCCTTCGTGTGGGAGGAGCCCGACACCTGGGACGCCGCACTGGAAGGCGTCGGAGCCGTCTATCTCTGCTACTACCCCGACCTCGCCTTCCCCGGCGCGGCCGAGGCCGTCGGAGCGTTCGCGCGGCGCGCCGTCGACCGGGGCGCGCGCCGGCTGGTGCTGCTCTCCGGGCGGGGCGAGGAAGGCGCCCTGATCTCCGAGGGCAAGGTGAAGGACAGCGGCGCGGACGTCACCGTCGTCCGGGCCAGCTGGTTCAGCCAGAACTTCAGCGAGGGCTTCTTCCTGGAGCCCGTACTCGCGGGGGAGCTGACACTGCCGACCGGTGACGCGGTCGAGCCCTTCGTCGACGTGGACGACGTCGCGGACGTCGCCGTCGCGGCCTTCACCGACGACCGCCACATCGGCAGGACGTACGAGCTCTCCGGACCCCGGCTGCTCGGCTTCGACGAGATCGCCGCCGAACTGTCCAAGGCCACCGGCCGGGAGATCACCTACGCACCGGTCGCGCTGGAGGACTACCGTGACTTCCTCGTCTCGGTGGGCGCTCCGGAGGACTTCGCCGACCTGTTCGAGCTGATCAACGACGGGCGCAACGCGCACCTCGTGGACGGCGTGGAGGAGGCTCTGGGCCGTAGGCCCAGGGACTTCACCGCGTTCGCCGCGGACGCCGCACGCACCGGCGTATGGCAGCCCTGACCCCGGCATATAGCTGATTCCCCGCGCCCGGCGACGCTCGGTGCGGCACGCTGGGGGTATGGACGCGAGCGCAGATGACGGATTCGACGACGCGGCGGCCCGGCGGCTGCTGGAGGTCGGGAAACGTGAGGAGGAACTCCGCAAGGAGTTCCGGGTGGACGGTCCGGACTGGGAGCGGATGTCCGTGTCCCACTACACGGCCTACGCCGCGATGATCCACGAGGAGGGCGGCTGGCGGCAGTTGTTCCCGGCCGTGCCCTTCGAGGAGGAGGCCCGGCTCGATCTCGGCGCGGTCCTGCGCGCACGGGCCGCACACGCGGGGGAGTTCGCCGGCCGGTTCGGCCGGGCGGCCGACGCGGTGGAACGGGGTGAGGACCAGGTGATCATCGCGGAGGACGTGTTCCGGATGGTACGGGTCGAGCAGACGGTCATCATGACGAATCACGGCCCGCAGCCGCCGCAGGCCGGCGACCGGGAGTTTCCCGACGAACTGGACGAGCGGCCCGGGGCCGGCGACTGACGTCCGGTCCCGGTGACCGACGTACGAGGGTCGGTGTGCGCCTTCCCGCCCCTCGAACGGGGGTGGGGCGGGCCGGCGCACGACTTTCCTGACGCACCGTCAAGAACCGTCCGGCGGCGTCGGTTCGGCCGTCGTCGAACCGTCCGGCGGCGTCGGTTCGTCCGTCGTCGAGGTGAGATAGGCGCCCCAGATCCGGGCGGCGGGGCTGTCCTCGATGCCCTTGAGCGTCACCTGCTTCCCTGTCTTGGCGCTCTCGCCGAACAGCCCGATCGACGTCACCAGATCCGGGGCGGAACCGATGAACCACTCCGCCTTCCGGTCGTCGGTGTGACCCGAGGCATCCGTGCCGCCACTCGCGTCGGCCGCTTCCAGCAGTGGCGGAACGCCCTTGTCGGGCCAGGCCGTTCCTCCCGCACGTGCCTTCCCCGAGAGCGACGCGTGGGCGTACTTCGCGGACATGCTGCTGATCACCCGGTCGCCGATCGCGTCCGGCAGATCGACAGTCCGGTCGCCGCGCCTCGCGGACTTCACGATCGACGGGGTGACCTTCCTGCCGTCGTTGGCCAGCGTGGCGTGGACCCCCGCCATCTCCAGCGGACTCGCGCCCATCAGCCCGAGGGACATCGCCTGGGGAGCGCCGAAGCCGGCCGGGTCCGCCGTCATCCCCAGCTTCGTGGCGGTCTTCCTCACAAGATCCGGACCCAGCGTCCTGTCAGCGCTCTCCTTCGCCTCGATCTGTGCGGCGACGACCACGGGTGCGAAGGTCGGTCCCGCCTGGTAGTCGGCGCGGGTCGCGTTGTTCAGGTAGTGCTCGAGATAGTCGTCGCCGCCGTACAGCGCCACGATGCGCCCGGTCTTCGGATCCACGGACACCGCGCCGGCCTGCCGGTCCGGATCCCGCTCCGGAGCCTTCGGCTTCGGCGTCGGCTTCGAGCCGCGGCCCGACGCGGAGAGCCCGGCCGGGACCGCCTCGCGCAGCGCCCGCTGCTTCGCCGGCTCGATGTTCAGGGTGATCCGCCAGCCGCCGGCCGCCAGTTCCTGCTCGCCGACTCCCGAGTCGATCAGCTCACGCCGCGCGACGTCCACCAGATACCCGGCCTGCCCGGCCAGCTCCGCCGACGCCTTGGGCGCCACGGGCACCGGGAAGCGCATGCGCCGCCGGTCGTCCTTGTCGAGCCACCCCTCGCCGACCATGTTGTCCAGCACATAGCCCCAACGCGCCTTCGCCTGCTTCTTGTCGGCGGGTGACGCGACGGCCCAGTCGTACTGACTGGGAGCCTGGAGCAGCGCCGCGAGATACGCGCCCTCCTCGACGTCGAGGTCCTCGACCTCCTTGTCGTAGTACGTGCGGGCCGCGGCCTGGACGCCGTACGCGAGCCGTCCGTAGTAACTGCTGTTGAGATAGCCGGCGAGGATGTCGTCCTTCGAGTTGTGCCGGTCCACCTTGAGCGAGATGAACAGTTCCTTGACCTTGCGGCTGACGGTCTGTTCCTGGCTGAGGTAGTAGTTCTTCACGTACTGCTGCGTGATGGTCGAACCGCCCTGCTTGCCGCCGCCGGTCACCGTGCTGAAGACGCCGCGCGCCGTGCCGGAGAGGGAGACACCGGAGTCGCTGTAGAAGTCCTTGTTCTCGGCCGCGACGAACGCCCGCCGTACGTCCTCGGGCACTCGGTCGAGCGGTACGGACTCACGGTTGACCTCGCCGGTACGGGCGAGCCTGGAGCCGTCGCTGAACAGGTAGACGTTGCTCTGCGCCTTCACCTGCTTGTTGGGTCTCGGGATGTCGATGACCAGGTACAGCACGGTGAACGCCCCGACGATCAGGAGGCACAGGGTGAGTAAGGCGGCCAGAGCCTTGCGCCAGGTGAGGAGGCGACGGATACGCATACGCATGACGTCATCCTCGGCACCGAAGATCTTCGTCAAGGGGAAGCAACGCGTCGGCTACCGCGCGGAGTTGTATCGGCCGTGTATCAACGGTCCGCCAGGCCGGCCAGGTTGGCCAGGTCCTCCGGGTCCGCCTCGGTGGGCGGGAGGACCTGGGGCAGCCGGAGCGTGGCGAGGGCGCCGCCGTCGGGCGCGTTGCCGAACTCCAGCGTGGCGCCGATGACGTGAGCGTGGCCCAGCGCGATCGTGAGGCCGAGCCCATGACCCGTACCGCGCTCGCGCGCGCCGGTCCGGAAGCGCTGGGGGCCGTCGTCGAGCAGCGTCGTGGGGTAGCCGGGACCGTGGTCGCGTACGGCCACGGTCCTGCCGCCGTCGGCCACGGTGATCACGACGGGGGCCCGGCCGTGCCGGTGCGCGTTGACCACCAGGTTGGTGAGGATGCGCTCGAGCCGCCGCGAGTCCGTCCGCACCGTCGCCGCGTCCGCGTCCGCGTCGGTGTGCGGGTGCGTGTCGGTGTCGGTGTCGGACCGCGCGCGCCGCGTGCCGGACTCCGCGTCCTCTCCCGTCACGACGACGACCTTCGAGTCCAGCCCTGTGCGCGCCACCACGTCGTACACCAGCGGTCCGACGGGACACGGCGAGAGATCCGCGTGCTCGGCCCCCGCGTCCAGCCGGGATATCTCCAGCAGCTCCTCGACCAGCGCGCTCAGCACCCGCACCCGGTCGCGCACATACCCGGCCGCCTCACCCTCGGGCAGCAGTTCGGCCGCCGTCACCAGACCCATCAGCGGCGTACGCAGCTCGTGCGCCACATCGGCGGTGAAGCGCTGCTCGCCGAGCAGCCGCTTCTGGAGTGCTCCGGCCATCGTGTCCACGGCGGTGGAGATGTCGGCGATCTCGTCCCGCGGCCGCGGTCCCGCCGCGATCCGCGCGTCCAGATCCCCGGCGGCGATACGGCGCGCGGTACCGGCGGCCGTACGCAGCCTGCGGCTCATCCGCCCGGCGGTCAGCACCCCCAGCGGCAGCACCACTGCGGTGGTGATCAGCCCGGCCACGACGATGCTCGCGTCGAGGGCGCCGATGTCGCGCATCGTGGTCGTCAGATCGACACGTACGGAGAGCACCCGGCTCCCGGCGGGCCGGGCCGCCCACATCGCGGGCCCGGCCGACCCGGTGGTGAACTCCGTTCCCCGGCGTCCCTCCGCGACCAACTCCCGCAGCCCGCCGGGCAGTCCGGCCGCGTCGAGGGCCGCGCCCGAGCCCTGGACGTCGCCGGTACGGGCGTAGGTGACCGCGGCCCGGTCGAGGGTGACGCGGGCGGACTCACGCGCCTGCGACAGCTCACGGTTGCGGGAGAACTCGTGCACCAGTACGCCGACGGCCGCGGCGACCGCGCAGGCGGCCGCCGCCACCAGAGCCGCGATCCGCCATCTGAGAGCCATCGTCAGCGCCGCAGTTTGTAGCCGAAGCCGCGGACCGTCTCGATCCGGTCGGCGCCTATCTTGGCCCGCAGGCGCTGGACATGGAGGTCGACGACCCGGGTGTCGCCGTGCCAGGCGTGGTCCCACACCCGGCTGAGCAGCGTACGGCGCTCCAGTACGACTCCGGGCGAGCCCGCGAACTCCAGGAGCATCCGCAGCTCGGTGGGCGTCAGCGCGACCACCTGTCCGGCGCGCCGTACCTCCATGCCACGGGTGTCGACCGTCAGATCGCCGAAGGCCAGTACGGCGGAGTCCGCCCGCGCGTCGGAGGCCGCGCCCGCGCCGGCCGGCGAGAACGAGACCCGGCGCAGCAGGGAGCGGATACGGGCGACGAGCACCGCGCTCTCGCAGGGTTTGACCACATAGTCGTCGGCGCCCGCCTCCAGCCCCGACACGACGTCGAGGGCGTCACCGCGCGCGGACATCATCAGGATCGGCGCCAGGCTCAGCTCCCGGACCCGGCGGCACAGTCCGATGCCGTCGAGGTCGGGCAGCATGACGTCGAGCAGCAGCAGGTCGGGGTCGGTCTCCCGGAACATCTCCAGCCCCGTGAGCCCGTCGCCCGCCGTGGACACGGTGAATCCGTACCGCTCCAGGAGCATCCGGACGGTGTTGCGGATCACCTCGTCGTCCTCGACCAGGAGCAGATGTGCCTCCGCCGCCGTGGCGGGCCGGGACGGACGCGCCGATCTCATCACTGTGTCGGCTCCCTGGTGCCGGTGTGCGGTGGTGGAACGGGCGGGACCTCCCGAGGCGGGACCTCCTGAGGCACCGTCTTCTCGGGAGCCAGCGGGTCGGCCGCCCGCGGGCCGTCGTCCGACTCCTTCCACGGATTCTCGACGGTCATCACCTCGCCGTTCCACCGGTAGCGCGTGGTGACCCGGCCGGTCTGGCCGGCCGACGTGAGGATCAGGTCCGTGCCGAAGGTCTCGCCGGTGAGCCCGACGGGTCCGAAGTTGATCAGCACCGGGCGCACGGTCTCGCCCGAGGCCCGGTAGACCTGGATGAGCGTCAGCCCGGAGGAGGGTTCGTCCAGCGCCACCACCAGCTCGTCCAGGCCGTCGGAGGTCAGGTCCTTGTAGACGGGGTCGCGCAGACCGCAGTCGGCGCCGGGGCAGCTCCGGAGCGCGGCACGCACGAAGTCCGGCACGTTGGGGTCCTTCGTCAGCAACTCCCGCACCGACAGCTTCTTCAGTCCGCCCGCCGGCACGGTGACGTCCTTGACCGGCGGATACCGTTCGAAGTTCTGCTTCTCGGCTTCCCCGCTGTCCGGCGGCTCCGGCGGCGCGTAGTCCGGCCACAGCGGCGCGGCGCTGACCGGTGGCGACAGGCTCGGCGCCGGGCCGCCGTCCCGTGCACCGGTCTCGGCCGCGCAGCCCGCGGTACCCGCGAGGGCCGTCACGACGGCCAGAGCTGCGAGGACGACGGGCCGGCCGCGCCGTGGCGGGCCGGTGTGGGGGAAGCGGCGCATAGACAGGTCAGCGTACCGGGGCCGGCTTCCTGAACATGCCGGGGGAGATGCCCGTATCCCTCTGTGCACCTCCGCCCCCGCCATGTCGAGGAGACCGGCCCATGAACGAGCACATCAATCTGCAAGCCCTCCCGGACGGTGAGGCCGAGCTGCGTCTCGTCGTCCGTCTCCAGTGGGAGGACGTCGCCGCGCTCGGCCAGGAGGCCGGCCGGCTGGCGCACCAGATGCAGCGTCCCGTGAGCCTCGACGAGGCGGTCAGCCACCGGCTGCGCGGCCGCTCGGCCACCCACGCGAAGCCCCCGCAGGAGCCCGGCCGGCCTGTCGGGGCGCCACCGGCCCCGGTGTCGTCGCTCGCGGGCCGCACGCCGGGCGAACACGCCAGGCAGGCGATAGAGAAGATCAACGGGCCCGAGTCGGCCTGAGTCCCGACCCGCTGGAAGCCGCGGACCCGGTCGCGTGAGCGACGACGGTTCCGCACGGGGCGTCCCGGAGACGCGGGCCACCCCGGAGCCGTAGCGCCCCGACGCCACTCAGGGCAGCCGCTGGATGCGGCTGCCCTTTGCGGCGTGAGCGAGTGACATCTCCGCGCCTGAGCGGGGGGTTGCATCAGGCGGCCGGTGCCACCGCTTCAACAGCGGGGGTGCGCAGGGCTCGGTGCTCTCCCTGGGACACTCTCTGTGTCACAGATGAGAAGTTACGCACGATCGGACGGGGGCACATTGGGCGTACGACCCCGGTCTGGGGTGTTGCTGGGTACACCCCCGCTTCTGGCCGGGACCCAACTGCCGTCCCGCGCCGGGCCGGAGGCAACCGGCGGCCTCCACGACCCGTCCTGACCTGTACCGAAGTCGACCGGCGACCGTGAGCGGCGCCGCGAGGGAGTGTGTTCCGTGCCTGGCTGGTTGTTTCCCCTCGGGTTCGCCGTCGTCGGTGCCGTGGTCTTCGGTATCGGATTCGTCGGTCTCTGGCGGTCCCTCGCCCTGTGGCGCGTCGGAGTCCGGGCCTCGGGCCAGGTAGTCCGGCTGGAGACGACGCACAACGGGCAAGGAGGCCGGATCCACCGCCCGGTGGTCGGCTGGGTCACCGACGACGGCCGGCACATGGAGGTCGAGTCGACCTACGGACGGTCATGGGTGGGCCGTTTCCGGCCCGGAACCCCGGTCCGGCTCCGCTACGACCCGCGGCGGCCCGAGCGGATGCGGATCGACGGCTACGGGCACGGCGTGCAGGTGGTGTTCATGCTGGTCGGCACCGCGTTCATGGCGGGCGGGATCTCCGTGGCCCTCCAACTGGCGCTCTGACGCCGCCGACCGCATGGAAGATTGACCAATACTGTCGTCGTACCGAGGAAAGGAAGGTGGCCGATCGTGCGGGTGCTCTGGTTGTACGCCCACCCCGATCCGCGCTCGCTGAACGGCGCGCTGCGCGACGAGGGCATCGCCGTGCTGTGTGAACACGGGCACGAGGTGGTCGAGTCGGACCTGTACGCCATGGAGTGGAACCCGGTGGTGGGCCCCGGCGACTTCCACCACGACCCCGACGAGCGGCTCGACGTCCTCACCGAGTCCCAGTACGCCTTGGAGAACGGCACACTCAGCGAGGACATCCGCCGGGAGCAGGAGAAGCTCCTGTGGTCGGACACCCTCGTCGTGCAGTTCCCGCTCTGGTGGTTCGGGCCGCCGGCGATCCTCAAGGGCTGGTTCGACCGGCTGTTCATCCAGGGCTTCGCCCAGGGCGTGCTCGATCCCGAGACCGGCAGGGCGCAGCGGTACGGCAGCGGCGGACTCGTCGGCAGGCGCGCCCTGGTGCTGACGACGGTCGGCGCCAACGCGGCGACCACCGGACCGCGTGGCATCCACGGTGACATCAACGAGGTGCTGTTCCCGCTGCTGCACGGCACGTTGTGGTATCCGGGCATGGCCGTGGTGCCGCCGCTCGTCGTCAACGGAGCGGTCAAGCTGTCCGAAGCCGAGTACAAGACGGCCGTGGGGCAGTTGCGGCAGCGGCTGCTGACGATCCCGGAGACCGAGCCGATCCCGTACCGGAGCCAGAACGGCGGCGACTACGACGAGCGGCTGATCCTGCGCCCCGACCGGGCACCGGGCGAGGAAGGCATCCACATCCACTACGCGGACGGCGGCCCGGACGAACGGTGCGAGCGCACCGGCGGCGACGACGAGGCCGACAGATAGCGCGTGCGGCAGCGCCGAGGGGTGGCACCGCCGAAGCCGGCGGTGCCAC
>NZ_JBHUZM010000199.1:0-11060 GCF_042667665.1 Streptomyces sp. NPDC057307
GACGGGCGACGGCCCCTCCGGCGCCCGAGGGCGGTCGCGGACCCGCTGTCAGGTCTCGTCGGGCACGGTCTCCGGATCGGCCTGCAGGCTCATCGGTCCGTAGATCTTGCTGCCGTCGTCGAAGAGGATCACCTGCTCGGCACCGCCCTCCAGCAGCTCCTTCCAGGCCTCACCGATCCAGGACTCGGCGTCGCCCTGCGTGGTGAACTCCTCCGGCTCCACGGCCGGCTGGACCTCCGTCCCGTCGGCTTTCTCGAACCGCCACGTCCACGCCATGTCCGCCTCCCGGGGCCCGCCAGATGATCTGTTTGCTGCCCGCAGCGTAGCCGGGCGCGCACCCAGCGCGCCGACACGGGAGGATCAACCGCGTGGAACTCACTCTGCTCGGCACCGGGGCCCCCGACGGGCTCCCCCGCCCCCACTGCCCCTGCGCCGCGTGCGCGACCGCCCGCGGCCCTCTCGCGCGTGCGGCGACCGCGCTCCTCGTGGACGGCGCGGTACTGCTCGATCTCACCCCGGGTGCGGCGCTGGCCGCCGCGCGCGCCGGGCACTCGCTCAGCGGCGTACGGCAGGTGCTGCTCACGCACCCGCACGACGGTCCGGCGGTCGAGCTGCCCGCCGGTCTGCCGACCGCCGGGCGGGTCGCCGACGGACGGGTGCTGACGCTGCTCAGCGGGCACCGGGTGCGGGCCGTGCCGATGGACTCCCCCGGTACGGGGTACGAGGTGACGGGCCCCGACGGCGAGCGGCTGCTGTATCTGCCCCCGGGCGGCGCCCCGGCGGGGCTCGCGACCGGCAACGGCAACGGTGGTGGCGGTCGCTCCGTACGGGACGCCGGGGCCGCCCCGTACGACATGCTCCTCGCCGATGTGACCGGCCGGCCCGACGCCCTGGCCCGGCTGCGCGCCGCCGGACTCGTGGGGCCGACCACCGACGTCATCGCCGTCCACATCGGCCACGAGGTGCCACCGGGCGCCGAGTTGGACCGCAGGCTGGCGGCGGCGGGCGCGCGGGCCGTGCCGGACGGGACGACGCTGACGGTCGGCGAGTACCACGCCGTGCCCGATCTGCCGCGCCGCACCCTGGTGACGGGCGGCGCGCGCTCCGGCAAGTCCCTGGAGGCCGAGCGGCGGCTGGCCGCGTTCCCCGGCGTGCTGTACGTCGCGACGGGCGGCGCCCGTGACGGCGACCCGGAGTGGCGGGCCAGGGTCACGGCGCACCGTGACCGCCGGCCGGGGTCCTGGCGGACCGCCGAGACCTGCGACCTGGTGCCGCTGCTCACCGGTGAGGGCCCGCCCGTGCTCGTCGACTGCCTGTCGCTGTGGCTGACGGACGCGATGGACCGGGTGGACGCCTGGGACGACGCGGCGTGGGACGGGGGCGGCGAGGAGGCTCTGCGGGAGCGGACGGAGCAACTGGTCGGCGCCGTGCGCGCGACGCGGCGCACGGCGGTCCTGGTGACCAACGAGGTCGGCTCCGGCGTCGTACCGGCGACGGCCTCGGGCAGGCGTTTCCGGGACGAGTTGGGGCGGCTGAACGCGGCCGTGGGCGCCGAGTGCGAGCACCTTCTGCTGGTCGTCGCCGGGCAGGCGCTCACCCTGCGCGGCTGACGGCGGGCGGGCCGGTGCGCGTGGGCGCGCTGCCGGTACTGTTCGGCGAATGAGCTCGCTGAATCTCGACGACTTCTCCGATCTGATCGAGCGCCCCGACGGCGGTCTGCGGCGTGACGCCGAGGAACGCCGCGAACGGCTGATCGTCCCGCCCGGCGCGCTGGGCCGGCTCGACGAGCTGGCCGAGTGGCTGTCGGCCGCCCAGGCGACCGTCCCCGTCAAGGCCATCGAGCAGCCGCGCGTGGTGCTCTTCGCCGGTGACCACGGTGTCGCGTCGCTGAATGTCTCGGCGCGCCCGGCGGGCAGCGCGCATCTGCTGGTCCGCTCGGTGCTGGAGGGCGAGAGCCCGGTGGCCGTGCTGGCGCGCCGGGCGGGGGTGCCGGTACGGATCGTGGACGCCGGTCTGGACTGCGATCCGGAGCTGCTTCCCGCGGAGGTCGTACGCCACCGGGTGCGGCGCGGCAGCGGGCGTATCGACGTCGAGGACGCGCTGACGATCGAGGAGGCCGAGGCGGCCGTACGGCTCGGCATGGCGATCGCCGACGAGGAGGCCGACTCCGGCACGGATCTGGTCGTGCTCGGCGATCTGAGCGTCGGCGGTACGACTCCGGCCGCCGCCCTGATCGCGGCGCTGTGCGGCACGGACGCGTCCGTGGTCACGGGGCGCGGCGGCGCGGGGATCGACGACCTGGCGTGGATGCGCAAGTGCGCGGCGATCAGGGACTCGTTGCGCCGGGCGCGGCCGGTGCTCGGTGACCAGTTGGAGCTGCTGGCGACCGTCGGCGGCGCGGATATGGCGGCGACGACCGGTTTCCTGCTGCAGAGCGCGGTGCGGCGGATGCCGGTGATCCTGGACGGCGTCGTCTCGGCGGCGTGCGCGCTGGTCGGCCAGCGGGCGGCGTTCCGGGCGCCGGACTGGTGGCTCGCGGGCCAGGTGAGCGGCGAGCCGGCACAGGGCAAGGCGCTGGACCGGATGGCGATCACTCCGCTGCTCGACCACGGAGTGGTCGTGGGCGAGGGCACGGGCGCGCTGCTGGCGCTGCCGATGGTGCGGGCCGCGGCGGCGCTGGCGGCCGAACTGCCGGAGCGGCCCGAGGAGTCGGCGCCCGCGGAGCCGGAGAGCGCGGCCGGTGGGGACGTCGAGGACATCACGTAGTGGCGTGAACGCCCGCGCCCGTCACCGCGCGTGGACGCGACGGCGCGGCCCCCGGCGGCGACCGGGGCGCGCCTCGGAGCCGTAAATCTCAAAGTCCTTGGGCGGGCGGGCGGTCAGTGCGGTGGTGGCGCGGGCGTCGCGGGCCGCTTCGGCTCGTCGTCCGGGGCGCCGCCGATCCAGTCCTGGACGCGGCGGCGCGGCGCGGACCAGCGGCGGTCGCGGTGGTACGCGCGCAGCGTCATCCGGGCGCGCGCCCGGTGGCGGCGGCGGTAGAACCGGCGGGCCCAGAGCGAGCCCGGCCGCGCGAGCCGCAGCGCGCCGATGATCGCCACGGGGGGCACCAGCACGCCCACGAGCGCCATCGGCAGTTTCCCCTTGAGCAGCGTGATCAGGACGAAGACCAGGCTGATGCCGAGGCTCACCAGCAGCGAGAGCCGGTCCTGCCGCTCCTCGGGCGACAGCGAGTCGACGTCGAGCGGCGAGAAGCCGCTGAGGACGAGGAGCGCCAGCGCCGCGGCGAGGATCACGACCTCCACGCTCCGCCGGCCCTGCTCGGTCCAGTACACGTCGTCCAGATGCAGGACCAGCGCGAACTCGTCGAGAACCAGCCCGGAGCCCATCCCGAAGATCACCGCCCACACCGCCGCCCCGACGCCGTGCCTGCCGCTGCCGACCGCGCCGAAGCCGCCGACCACCATGAGGATCACGCCGGGCACCACGTGGTGGATGTGCATCCCGCCGGGTCTGATGTTGCGGAACGGTCCCTTCCCGGCGCGGATCAGCCGGGTGATCATCCGGGTGATCCCGAAGGTCAGCACGAAGGCGACCAGTGCGAGCAGCATGGGGACCTTGCCCGGCTCGACGAAGTTCTGGTGGAACCAGGAACCCATGCCGCCCGCCTCCGCCGTGAGTCTTTTGTGTACTTATGGGCAACTTACCGGCTGACGGTCCGCGTCCGGCCGAGGGTGGGTCCGGCGCCTCGTCCGAGGGCCGGCCTCAGGGCCGGTCCGAGCGCGCTTCCCGGCCCGGCTACTCTCGCGCGATGAGCGCCCCACGTACGACGCACGCCGCCGCCGACGGCCTCCGGTTCGCCTTCGGCACGCTCACCGCGCTCCCGGTCCGGGTGACCCGCTGGGACCGCGAGGCGGCCCGTGCCGGGATGCTGGCGGCGCCACTGGCCGGCCTCGTCGTCGGCCTGTGCGCCGCCGCCGTGGGCGGTCTGCTGCTCCTGGCGGGCTCGGGGCCGCTGCTCGCCGCCGTGGCCACCACCGCCGTACCCGCGGTGCTCACCCGGGGACTGCACCTCGACGGGCTGGCCGACACCGCCGACGGACTCGGCAGCGCGAAGCCGGCCGAGGACGCGCTGCGGATCATGAAGCGGTCGGACATCGGGCCGTTCGGTGTGATCACGCTGCTGTTCGTCCTGCTGGCGCAGGTCGCCGCGCTGACCGGGCTGTACGACGAGGGCTGGGCGCACGGCGCCGTCGCCGCCGCCGTCGCGGCCGTCACCGCGCGGCTCGCGCTCACGCTGGCCGCGCGCACGGGTGTGCCGCCCGCGCGGCCCGACGGCCTGGGGGCCACCGTCGCCGGCTCCGTGCCCGCCCGCGCGGCGGTGCTCACGGCGCTGCTGGTGACGGCGGTGGTCGCGGCGGTGTGCGGCGGCCTGTTCGGGGCGTACGGGGCGTACGGGGCGCTGCACCACGTCCTCGCCCTGGCGGCCGGTCTCGGCGCCGCGCAGTTGCTGCTCGCGCACTGTGTGCGCCGCTTCGGGGGCGTCACGGGGGACGTCTTCGGCGGCCTCGCGGAGACGGCGGCGACGGCGGCCCTGGTGGTCCTGACGCTGGGTTGACGGGCCGTCAACTCGCGGCCCGCCGGGCGTCGTACGTCGCTCAGCAGGCCCGGCGCCAGACGCCCAGTTCGTACTTCTTCAGCATCGCGCTCAGCTTCAGCCGCTTCGCCTCGGGACAGAACTCCCGCGTCGGCAGCTCGTACTCGACATGGAAGACCGCCTTGCCCGCCTCGACGAACGGCGTGAGTTCGGCGCACTCCTCGTACTGCGCGCACTGTTCGTTGACCGCGAAGTCGAAGTCCCCCACCAGCTCCGGGATTTGGGGGAGGTCGTTCTTGAGGCCGACGGACAGCCCGCGTTCGTGGGCGAGGCGTGCGACGAGCCGGTTGTAGCGGAGCTGGTCGGCGGCGGTGAGGGGGAAGCCGGTGGGGTTGCGGTAACCGTCCATGTTGTCGGGCTCCACCGCGTCGAAGCCCTTCTCCTTGCACATGTCGATGCGCTCGGCCATCAGCGGACCGAGGACGTCGGTACGGCGGATGTCCAGCCAGCGTTCGCCGTCCCAGCCGTTCCCCTTGCCCAGCACGGACTTCGGGAACTTCGCGGCGTCCGGACGGAAGTCCTCCCAGGCGCCGGTGGAGAGGTAGCAGATGACCTTGCGGCCCCGGTCGTGGAGATCGGCGACGGCCGACGCGGGGTGGTCGAAGCCGTCGATGTCGTAGACGGGGACCTCCACGGTGGGGTCCAGCGTGCCGCTGAGCTGCCACTGCCAGTCGAGCCCCGGCCGCGGCCGCCAGCGCTCCTCGGCGCCGCCGCTCGCACCACCGTCGTCGGCGGCCGTGCCGGTGGTCTCGGCCGTGCCGGGCGCGCCCGCGCAGCCGCCGCCCACGAGCAGCAGCAGGGCGAGGACAGGGACAAGGAGTCGGTTCTTCACGGCTGTTCCGGTCCCTCGTGCTCGGTTCATGATCGTCGGGCAGGTGGCCCGTCCCAGCAGACCACATGCCGGGACGGCCGGGCACACCCGCCGCCGTGAGTGAACGTGAACACCGCGCGTAGGCTCGTCACAGGTGCTCCACGGGCCGAATTACGATGCGGTGGGCACGGCCGGCCCTGCGAAAGACCGGCTTCCGCCGAAGAACTTCTATGGAAGCGAGATTTCACCACCGTGACTGCTCTCACTCTCAGCACAGCCGGCGCGGCGACGTTGCGCGCCGACGCGATCGTCGTCGGCGTCGCCAAGGGAGCCAAGGGCCCGGCCGTCGCGCCGGGCGCCGAGGCTGTGGACAAGGCGTACGACGGCAAGCTCGCCTCCGTCCTGGAGTCCCTCGGCGCCACTGGTGCCGAGGGCGAGGCGACCAAGCTCCCCGCGCCGTCCGGCCTCAAGGTCCCGATCGTCATCGCGGTCGGCCTCGGTACGGCCCCGGAGAAGGACGAGGCGTACGGCGCCGAGACCCTCCGCCGCGCCGCCGGTGTCGCCGCCCGCACCCTCTCCGGCGCCAAGAAGGCCGCGTTCGCGCTGCCCACGGAGGCGGCCGAGGACGTCGAGGCCGTCGCGGAGGGCGCGCTGCTCGGCGCGTACGCCTTCACCGCGTACCGCGGCACCGAGAAGACCGCCAGGTCCACCGCCGGCGGCAAGGGCGACAGCGGTGTGAAGCAGCCGCTCGGCGAGGTCACGCTGCTCGGCGCGAAGCCGCGCGACAAGGCGCACAAGGCGGCGGTCGAGCGCGCGATCTCGCTGACCGAGGAGATCAACCGCGCCCGCGACCTGATCAACACCCCGCCGAACGACCTGTACCCGGAGACCTTCGCCGCCATCGCCACCGCGGCCGGCAAGGAGCACGGCGTCAAGGTCCAGGTCACCGACGAGAAGGCGCTCGTCAAGGGTGGCTACGGCGGCCTCCTCGGCGTCGGCCAGGGCTCGGAGCACGGCCCGCGCCTCGTCCGCCTGGAGTACACGCACGCCAAGGCGAAGAAGACGATCGCGCTGGTCGGCAAGGGCATCACCTACGACTCGGGCGGCATCTCGCTCAAGCCCCCGGGCCACAACGAGACGATGAAGTGCGACATGAGCGGCGCCGCGGCCGTCCTCGCCGCCGTCGTGTCGGCGGCCCGCCTCGGTCTCCAGGTCAATGTGACCGGCTGGCTCGCGCTCGCCGAGAACATGCCGTCGGGCACCGCGACGCGCCCCGGCGACGTCCTGCGCATGTACAGCGGCAAGACCGTCGAGGTCCTGAACACCGACGCCGAGGGCCGGCTCGTCCTCGCGGACGCGATCACCCGCGCCTCCGAGGAGAAGCCCGACGCGATCGTGGACGTGGCCACGCTGACCGGTGCCATGGTCGTGGCGCTGGGCAACCGGACGTTCGGCATCATGTCGAACGACGAGGCGTTCCGTACGTCCGTGCACGAGATCGCCGAGGAGGTCGGTGAGGCGTCCTGGCCGATGCCGCTCCCGACCGAGCTGCTCAAGGGCATGGACTCCCCCACCGCCGACATCGCGAACATGGGTGAGCGGATGGGCGGCGGTCTGGTCGCCGGACTGTTCCTCAAGGAGTTCGTCGGCGAGGGCATCACCTGGGCGCACCTCGACATCGCCGGTCCGGCGTACCACGAGGGCGCGCCGTACGGCTACACGCCCAAGGGCGGTACCGGCTCGTCGATCCGCACGCTGGTCAGGCTCGCGGAGCGCACGGCCGCGGGCGACCTGGGCTGAGAGCCCGTCGGCGGCCCGTCGGCGGCCCGTCGGCCGCCGGCCGGGAATGTGTGGCCCGCCCCGTCGGTTCCGGTTGAGACCGGGGACCGCGGGGCGGGCCGTTCCTCTCCCGGCGAAACCCGTCCGCGCGCCCGGATCCGGCCACGGATCGCGCGACTCGCGCGTGTCACGTGCATCACGCGTGTACGACGTGTGTACGGCGCGCGTACGGGCATCCGCACGAGCACCCGTACGAGTCAGTAACCCCTGATCGCGGCCGACCGGCCGTCTCAGAACCCCGGCCCCGCGTCCCGCCGCCCTCCGACAAGTGCGAAGATGGGTTCTCGGCAGGACAGGGCCCCCACCACAGGGCCGACGAAACAGCGGCCGAACACCAGCCGCCGCCCGGTCATCGACCGCGCCCGGCGCACATGCATGGAGGACGTGACGTGGCGAACGACGCCAGCACCGTTTTCGACCTAGTGATCCTCGGCGGCGGTAGCGGCGGTTACGCCGCGGCGCTGCGCGGAGCGCAGCTGGGCCTGGACGTCGCACTGATCGAGAAGAACAAGCTCGGCGGCACCTGCCTGCACAACGGCTGCATCCCCACCAAGGCTCTGCTGCACGCCGGCGAGATCGCCGACCAGGCGCGCGAGTCCGAGCAGTTCGGGGTCAAGGCCACCTTCGAGGGCATCGACATCGCGGGTGTCCACAAGTACAAGGACGAGGTCGTCTCCGGCCTCTACAAGGGACTTCAGGGTCTGGTCGCCTCCCGCAAGGTGACCTACATCGAGGGCGAGGGGCGGCTCTCGTCCCCGACGTCCGTCGACGTCGACGGCCGCCGCGTCCAGGGCCGTCATGTCCTGCTCGCGACCGGCTCCGTACCGAAGTCGCTGCCCGGCCTGGAGATCGACGGCCAGCGGATCATCTCCTCGGACCACGCGCTGAAGCTGGACCGCGTCCCGAAGACGGCGGTCGTCCTGGGCGGCGGCGTCATCGGCGTCGAGTTCGCCTCGGCGTGGAAGTCCTTCGGCACGGACGTCACCGTCATCGAGGGCCTCAAGCACCTCGTTCCGGTCGAGGACGAGAACAGCTCCAAGCTCCTGGAGCGGGCCTTCCGCAAGCGCGGTATCAAGTTCAACCTCGGCACCTTCTTCGACAAGGCCGAGTACACGCAGGACGGTGTGCGCGTCACGCTGGCCGACGGCAAGACCTTCGACGCGGAGGTGCTGCTGGTCGCGATCGGCCGCGGCCCCGTCTCGCAGGGCCTCGGTTACGAGGAGCAGGGCGTCGCGATGGACCGCGGCTTCGTGCTCGTGGACGAGTACATGCGGACGAACGTGGAGACGATCTCGGCCGTCGGCGACCTCGTCCCGACGCTCCAGCTCGCGCACGTCGGCTTCGCCGAGGGCATCCTCGTGGCGGAGCGGCTGGCCGGCCTGAAGACCGTCCCCGTCGACTACGACGGCGTGCCCCGGGTGACGTACTGCCACCCCGAGGTCGCCTCCGTCGGTATCACCGAGGCCAAGGCCAAGGAGATCTACGGTGCGGACAAGGTCGTCGCTCTGAAGTACAACCTGGCGGGCAACGGCAAGAGCAAGATCCTGAAGACCGCGGGCGAGATCAAGCTCGTCCAGGTCAAGGACGGCGCCGTCGTCGGCGTCCACATGGTCGGTGACCGTATGGGCGAGCAGGTCGGCGAAGCCCAGCTGATCTACAACTGGGAGGCTCTGCCGGCCGAGGTCGCGCAGCTCATCCACGCGCACCCGACGCAGAACGAAGCCCTCGGCGAGGCCCACCTGGCCCTGGCCGGCAAGCCGCTCCACTCCCACGACTGATGCGTCAGTCCGAGCGCGACGACCACTACCGCACTTCCCCTCGCTCGGCGCTCCGCGCAAGCTGGGGAGATCCCACCGTGAGGAGCAACTGAAACCATGGCGGTTTCCGTAACCCTGCCGGCGCTCGGCGAGAGCGTCACCGAGGGCACTGTCACCCGCTGGCTGAAGGCCGAGGGCGAGCGCGTCGAGGCCGACGAGCCGTTGCTCGAGGTCTCCACCGACAAGGTCGACACCGAGATCCCGGCGCCCGCCGCCGGGGTCCTGGCGTCGATCAAGGTCGCCGAGGACGAGACGGTCGAGGTCGGCGCCGAGCTGGCCGTGATCGACGACGGTTCGGGCGGCGAGGCCGCCGCCGAGGCGCCGCAGCAGGCGGCCGCTCCGGCCGAGCCCGCGGCTCCGGCCGAGGCCGAGCCCGCGCCCGCCCCCGCTCAGGAGGCCCCGGCGGCCCCGGAGGCTCCGGCGCCCGCGCCTGCCGCCGAGGCACCGGCGGGCGGCTCCGCCGAGGGCACGGACGTCACCCTGCCCGCGCTCGGCGAGAGCGTCACCGAGGGCACTGTCACGCGCTGGCTCAAGGAGGTCGGCGACGCGGTCGAGGCCGACGAGCCGCTGCTTGAGGTCTCGACGGACAAGGTCGACACCGAGATTCCGTCCCCGGTCGCCGGCGTGCTGCTGGAGATCGTGGTCGGCGAGGACGAGACCGCCGAGGTCGGCGCGCGGCTGGCCGTGATCGGCGCCGAGGGTGCCGCTCCGGCGGCTGCCCCGGCACCGGCTCCGGCCGCGCCGAAGGCGGAGGCCCCGGCCGCCGCTCCGGCGCCTGCTCCGGCTCCGGCCGCGGCTCCCGAGCCGGCACAGGCGCCCGCTCCCGCTCCGAAGCAGGAGGCCCCGGCGCCCGCTCCGGCGCCTGCCGCCGCCCCCGCCCCGTCGGCGCCTGCGGCTCCGGCCGCCGCCGCCACTCCCGCTCCCGCCGCCGGTTCCGGCGACGAGGGCGCGTACGTGACGCCGCTCGTGCGCAAGCTCGCCGCCGAGAACGGCGTCGACCTCGCCTCGGTCAAGGGCACCGGCGTCGGTGGCCGCATCCGTAAGCAGGACGTCGCCGCCGCCGCGGAGGCCGCCAAGGCCGCCGCCCAGGCTCCGGCACCCGCCGCCGCCCCGGCCCCCGCCGCGTCGAAGGCCCCCAAGCTGGAGGTCTCCCCGCTGCGTGGCCAGACGGTCAAGATGCCGCGCATGCGCAAGGTCATCGGCGAGAACATGATGAAGGCGCTGCACAGCCAGGCGCAGCTGACGTCGGTCGTCGAGGTCGACATCACGAAGCTGATGAGGCTGCGCGCGCAGGCCAAGGAGTCCTTCGCCGCCCGTGAGGGCGTGAAGCTGTCCCCGATGCCGTTCTTCGTCAAGGCCGCGGCACAGGCGCTGAAGGCGTACCCGGTCGTCAACGCCCGCATCAACGAGGACGAAGGCACCATCACGTACTTCGACTCGGAGAACATCGGCATCGCCGTGGACTCCGAGAAGGGTCTGATGACGCCGGTCATCAAGGGCGCGGGTGACCTGAACCTCGCCGGCATCGCCAAGAAGACCGCCGAGCTGGCGGGCAAGGTCCGTGGCAGCAAGATCACCCCGGACGAGCTGTCCGGCGCGACCTTCACCATCAGCAACACCGGTTCGCGCGGCGCCCTGTTCGACACGATCATCGTGCCCCCGAACCAGGTCGCCATCCTGGGCATCGGCGCCACCGTCCGCCGTCCGGTGGTCATCAACCACCCGGACCTCGGCGAGACGATCGCGGTGCGCGACATGGTCCACGTCGTGCTCTCCTACGACCACCGCCTGGTGGACGGCGCGGACGCCGCCCGCTATCTGACGGCGGTCAAGGCGATCCTGGAGGCGGGCGAGTTCGAGGTCGAACTCGGCCTGTAGCCCCGCCTGTCGAACAGTCGCTGTATGTCACGACGGCGCCCCCGCCCGGAGAGATCCGGTC
>NZ_JBHUZM010000200.1:0-10737 GCF_042667665.1 Streptomyces sp. NPDC057307
CCCTTGAGGGGCGCGGCGGGCGTTGATCGTCCGGATTACCGGGGTGCGTCCGGTGGCCGGTTCGTACGGGTCAGCCCTGGCGGGCCAGGTCCGCGGCGCCCACCAGTCCGGCCTTGCCGCCCAGTTGGGCGGCGAGGACCTGCGCGTGCGGACGCCATTCGCCGCCGATCAGCCAGCGGCGGAAGGACTTGCGGATCGGGTCGAGGACCAGTTCGCCCTCGTCCGAGACGCCACCGCCGACGATGAACGCCGACGGGTCGAAGAGCGAGGCCAGGTCGGCCAGGCCCGCGCCGGCCCAACGGGCCAGCTCCCGGAAGGAGTCGACGGCCACCGGGTCGCCCTGGCGGGCGGCGGCGCTGATGTGCTTGCCCTCGATGCCTTCGGGTGTGCCGTCGCCGAGACGCAGCAGGATCTCCGCGTTCTCGGGGGTGGCGTTGGCGCGTTGCTTCGCGTATCTGACGAGCGCGCGGCCCGAGGCGTACTGCTCCCAGCAGCCCTGGCTGCCGCAGCCGCACAGCAACCCGTCGGGTACGACCCGGATATGGCCGAATTCCGCCGCCACACCGAAGCGGCCGCGGCGGAGTTTGTTGCCGATGATGATGCCGCCGCCGAGCCCGGTGCCGAGCGTGATGCAGATGACGTCGTCGTGGCCCTGTCCGGCCCCGAACTTGTACTCGCCCCAGGCCGCCGCGTTCGCGTCGTTCTCCACGACGACCTGCATCCCGACCCGCTGCTCGACCTTGTCCTTGAGCGGTTCGTGACGCCAGTTGATGTTCGGCGCGAACAGGACGGTGGCGCGCTTGTCGTCGACGTAGCCGGCGGCGCCGATGCCGACGGCCTCGATGTCGTGTCCCTTGCCGGCGCCGGACACCGCGGCGCAGATCGCGTCGACGATGCCTTCGGCGGTCGGCGGGGTGGGCACCTGGTACGTATCGAGAATCGCGCCCTCTTCGTCGACCACGCCCGCCGCGATCTTCGTGCCGCCGATGTCGACGCCGATGGTGAGTCCCATGTGTCCCTCAGTTTTCGGTCGAGCCCCGCTGGGGCCAACCGTACCCGAGGGCGGGCGTCCCCCTGGTCAGTCCAGGTCGATGCGGTTGCCCGGGGTGGGGCCCTCGTCGCGGGGATCCGAGGGGTCGTTGGCCTTTTCGTCCGTCTTCTTCAGGCTGATGTCGGGCGCCTCGGACGGTCCCTGGGTCCAGCGGCGCTCGTCGCCCTCGACGGCGGAGCGGTAGGCGGCGAGCAGTTCGTTTCCGGCCGCGGCGAGGTGGTCGAAGAGGTCGGGGTTGCGGTCGATGACCGGCTCGACGGCGGACTTGGCCTGGCTGATGAACTGCTGGACGGCGCCCTGTGCGGCCATGCCGAGCAGCGGGCTCTGGAACGAGGACACCTTGTCGGCGACGGCGTCCACGAACCGGCGCAGTTCTTCGGAGGCGGAGCCTGGCGTCGTCCCGTGCACGGAACGACGACGGGCCTTCTCGGCGGCCAGGTCCTCGGCGCAGGCCGTGGCCCAGGCGTCCGGGTCGGCGGCGGGACGCTCGGTGGCATCGCTCATGGGTTACTCCCGCATGGGGCAAGGCGCCTCGTCCGGGGCGGACCGGAGGCTGTGTACCTTCGACGGTACCTGAACCCCGGCGGGACATTCAGGGAGTGCGCGGCCAGAGCCCCGGGTCCGGCGTGAAACGGACCTTCAGGACACCGTCCGTGAGCGCGGCGCCCGAGACGGTGCAGCGCCGCAGAGCCGCCGCGAGGGGCACGATGCGGTGGAACGGGCCGACGGTCAGCAGCAGTTCGTCACCGCGCCGCACGAGGCCGACGTCCGTCTTCACGGCGCCCGGCAGTGGCAGGGACCACACCAGCAGCCCGTCCTCCTCCCGCCGGTCCTCGACCCACCAGGGATCGCGGTACGGCTCCGGGTCCGGAGCCCCGTCCTCGTCCAGGTCCAGGTCCGGACCGAGATCGGCGAGATCGTCCAGTCCCCGCGCGTCCCGGCCCAGGTGGCGCACCGCGCGCACCGGCCACCCCGAACGGGGTCCGGCGCCGGAGTCGGCCCCGGAGGCGGAGCCGTACTCCTCGCTCCACTCGTCCAGGCACTTCTGCTGCTGGGCGGCGAGCGTCGCGAGCCAGGCGTCGGACGAGTCGGTCGGCAGGACCTTGTTCGGTACGAGGGCGTCGACGCGCAGCCCGTACAGGCTGAGCCCGTCGCGGGCCACCCGCAGGGCGTCCCCGGCGGCCGGACCGGGTTCGGCGACGAGCCGCACCGTCGTGGTGGGGGCCTCGATCAGCGCCTGGACGGCGGCCAGCTCCTCGTCCCTGCGGGCGGCGGCGCCGTACAGCCAGCCCGCCGGCATCGGTACGCCGGCGAGCTGCGCGATCATCGGCCGCAGCGCCCGCGCGGCCTGCCGCTCCGCGGGCAGGAGGCGGCCGAGCAGCCGGCGGAGCCGCTCGGGCAGGGCGAGTACGGACAGGGCATCGCGCAGCGGCGGCAGGTCGACGACCAGTACGTCCCAGTCCCCGGCCGAGGCCCGTCGCAGCGCCTGGAGCAGGGCGAACTGTTCCGCCCCTGGCAGCTCGGTCAGCTCCTCGCCGTCGAGGGGCCGGGCGCCGAGCATGTCGAGCGCGGTGGCGGCGCGCTCCTGGAGCGCGAGGAATTCGGTGCGGAAGTAGTCGGCGGGGTCGACGCGCGCGGCCCAGAGTCCGGGCGTCACCTCGGCGGGTTCGACGGCGACGGCGGCCGGGGCGCCGAGGACGGCGCCGGGGCCCGCCGGGTCGGCGGAGAGCAGCAGCGTGCGGTCGCCGCGCCGGGCGGCGGCCAGGGCGGTCGCCGCGGCGACGGTGGTACGGCCCGCGCCGCCGGGGCCGGTGACCAGGACCGTACGCGGCGTTCCGGTCGTACGCGCGGTGGGCGCCGTGCTCTCCGTCATCAGGTGGTGGGTGTCTCGGCCGCTCCGGCGGATCCGGCGGTTCCGGGGGCGCTCTCGACGCGCTTCTTCAGACCGGCCAGGGCGCGGTCGATGATGACCTTCTCGGCCTTGCGCTTGATCATGCCGAGCATCGGGATCTTGACGTCGACGGTCAGCCGGTAGGTGACCTCGGTACGCTCGCCGCCGCCCGCCGGTGCCAGGTGGTACGAGCCGTCGAGCGCCCGCAGCATCTGGGACTTGACCAGCGTCCAGCTGACCTCGTCACCGCCGGTCCAGGTGTACGCGAGGGTGTGGTCGTCCTTGATCGCGCCCGCGTCCAGCACCAGCCGGACCTGCTCGGCGCGGCCCTCGGCGTCGGTGGAGAGCACCTCGGCCTCCTTCACCTCGCCGGTCCACTCGGGATAGCGGGTGAAGTCGGCGATCACGCCCATCACGTCGGCGGGTGCCGCCTCGATCGTGATGCTCGACTTGGTGTGCTCCGCCATCGACGTGCTCCTCCAGATGGTGTCTCCCCGGTGGTACGGGGCGACGGTCACGCTTACCGGTACCGGCCGTGCAGCGTGCAGGTTATCGCGTGCCCGCCGGTCACCATTCCATGGCCCAGGGCCGTCCGGTGGACGCGAAGTGTCCGACGTTCACACATTCCGTCGAGCCGACGCGCATCCGGGGGGCGAGCGGCTGGTGGACATGGCCGAAGAGCGCGTACCTCGGTCTGGTGCGGCGCACGGCGTCCAGCAGCGCGCGGCTGCCGCGTTCGAAGCGGCGGGCGACGGTGTCGTACGTCAACTCGGGTACCTCGGGCGGGATGTGCGAGCAGAGGACGTCGACGTCGCCGAGCCGCTCGACCTTGGCCGCGTACTCCTCGTCGGAGATCTCGTAGGGGGTGCGCATCGGGGTGCGCAGACCGCCGCCGACGAAGCCGAAGACCCGGCCCCCGATCTCGACCCGCTCGCCGTCGAGGACGGTCGTGCCCGGTCCGGCGTACTCGGGCCAGAGGGCGGGGATGTCGACGTTGCCGTAGGTGGCGTACGTCGGCGTGGGCAGGACCGCGAACATCTCGGCGTACTGCCGTCGTACGGCCGCCTCGATGGCGGTGTCCCGGTCGCTCTCCAGCCCGGCCCACAGGTCGCGGCCCAGGTCACGGGCCTCGTCGAAGCGGCGGGCGGTGCGCAGCTCCACGATGCGGTCGGCGTTCTCCTTGCCGAAGAGTTCGGGGAAGATGCCGCGCGAGTGGTCGGCGTAGTCGAGGAAGAGGACGAGGTCGCCGAGGCAGATCAGGGCGTCCGCGCCGTCGCCGGCGCGCGCCAGATCGCGGGCGTTGCCGTGCACGTCACTGACGACATGGACGCGTGTCCGTGTGCGGCCGCTTCCACCGGGTACGTCACTCGACTCGTCCGTACCGCCGCCCGCGTTCCCGCCGTCGTTCTCGCCACCACGCATGCCGCTCACCCTAGATCGCCGCCTTCCTGCTGTGTAGAGGGGTCCGGACCTGCGGTTACTCACACGCCCGCACAGCTGTGGACTACTCTGCGCGAAGGACCGTCAAAAAACGTGTGACGCAGCGAACATCTGGCCAGGACCCCCTATCCGGAACCGAGTACCGGTGGGTAACGTCCGGGCCGTCCCGTCGTGCTCACCCCCGAGAGCACCTGCCCGATGTGGACCGCAGCCGGTTCGGCACAGTGCCGTGCCACCGGCGCCCGACGAGGAGCAGCAGTCTTGCGCGAGTTCAGCCTTCCGGCCCTGTACGAGGTCCCTTCGGACGGCAACCTGACGGACCTCATCGGCCGCAACGCCGCTCAGCATCCCGATGCCGCCGTCATGGGCCGCAAGGTCGGCGGGGTGTGGACGGACGTCACGGCCGTCCAGTTCCTCGCCGAGGTACGGGCGGTGGCCAAGGGCCTGATCGCGTCCGGCATCCGCCCCGGTGAGCGGGTCGCCCTGATGTCGCGGACCCGGTACGAGTGGGTGCTGCTCGACTTCGCGATCTGGAGCGCGGGCGCCGTCACCGTACCGGTGTACGAGACCAGCTCCGCCGAGCAGGTGCAGTGGATCCTCGGCGACTCGGGCACCGCGGCAGTGATCGTGGAGTCCGACGAGCACGCGGCGGCGGTCCGGTCGGTCTCCGACGGGCTGACCCGGCTGCGGCACGTCTGGCAGATCGACCGGGGCGACGACAAGGGCTGTGTGGCGGAACTGACCACCGCGGGCGCGCAGATCACCGAGGCGGTGGTCGACGAGCGCAGCGCGACGGCGAAGGCCGACGATCCGGCGACGATCGTCTACACCTCGGGGACCACGGGCCGCCCGAAGGGCTGTGTGCTGACGCACCGCGCCTTCTTCGCGGAGTGCGGCAACGTGGTGGAGCGGCTGAAGCCGCTGTTCCGTACGGGCGAGTGCTCCGTCCTGCTCTTCCTGCCCGCCGCGCATGTGTTCGGCCGGCTGGTCGAGGTGGCCTCCGTGATGGCGCCGATCAAACTCGGCTGCGTACCGGACATCAAGAATCTGACCGAGGAACTGGCCGCGTTCCGGCCGACGCTGATCCTCGGGGTGCCGCGCGTCTTCGAGAAGGTCTACAACTCGGCGCGCGCCAAGGCCCAGGCGGACGGCAAGGGCAAGATCTTCGACCGGGCGGCGCGGACCGCGATCGACTACAGCCGCGCGCTGGGCAGCGCGCCGGGTCCGTCGCTCGGGCTCAGGATCAGGCACAAGGTCTTCGACGCGCTCGTGTACGGCAAGCTGCGCGCGGTCCTCGGCGGCCGCGGCGAGTACGCCATCTCCGGCGGCGCCCCGCTGGGCGAACGGCTCGGTCACTTCTTCCGCGGCATCGGTTTCACGGTGCTGGAGGGGTACGGCCTGACGGAGACGTGCGCGGCGACCGCGTTCAACCCGTGGGACCGGCAGAAGATCGGCACGGTCGGGCAGCCGCTGCCGGGTTCGGTGATCCGGATCGCCGACGACGGCGAGGTGCTGCTGCACGGCGAGCACCTGTTCACGGGCTACTGGAACAACGAGGCGGCGACGGTGGAGGCGCTGGCCGACGGCTGGTTCCACACCGGCGACATCGGCACCCTGGACGAGGACGGGTATCTCGCGATCACCGGCCGCAAGAAGGAGATCCTGGTGACGGCGGGCGGCAAGAACGTCGCGCCGGCCGTGATCGAGGACCGTATCCGCGCGCACGCGCTGGTCGCCGAGTGCATGGTCGTCGGCGACGGGCGCCCCTTCGTGGGCGCGCTGGTGACGGTCGACGAGGAGTTCCTGGCCCGCTGGGCGAAGGAGCACGGCAAGCCGGCGGGCTCGACGGCGGCGACGCTGCGCGAGGACCCGGAGCTGCTGGCGGCGGTCCAGCAGGCGGTGGACGACGGCAACGCGGCGGTGTCGAAGGCGGAGTCGGTGCGCAAGTTCCGTGTCCTGGCGGCGCAGTTCACCGAGGAGGCGGGGCACATCACACCGTCGCTGAAGCTGAAGCGCGGTGTGGTGGCGAAGGATTTCGCGGACGAGATCGAGTCGCTCTACCGCGCGTAGGACCCACCGGGTCCGGCTACAGCAGCGCCCGAAGCCGCTCCGCCAGCAGGTCCCAGCGCCAGCGTTCCTCGACCCATTCACGGCCGCGGGCGCCCATCCGCCGCCGCAGTTCGGGGTCGTCGAGCAGTGTCACGACGCGGTCCGCCGACTCCTCCGCGGCGAGCGCGGCGGGGCCGCCGCGCACCACCCATCCCGTCTCACCGTCCAGCACCGCGTCCGGCGCGCCGCCGGAGTCGCCCGCGACCACGGGGAGCCCCGTCGCGGACGCCTCCAGGTAGACGATGCCCAGGCCCTCCACGTCGAGGCCGCCGCGCCGGGTGCGGCAGGGCATCGCGAAGACGTCGCCCGCGCCGTAGTGGGCGGGCAGTTCGGACCAGGGCACGGCGCCGGTGAAGCGTACGGAGTCGGCGACGCCGGTCTCGGCCGCCAGCTTCCGCAGCTCCCCGGCGTACGGGCCGCCGCCGACGATCAGCAGCACGGTGTCCGGGACCCGCGCCAGGATCGCGGGCATGGCGAGGATCAGCGTGTCCTGCCCCTTGCGCGGCACCAGCCGGGAGACGCAGACGACGACGGGCCGGTCGGCGAGCCCCAGCCGCGCTCGTACCGCGTCACCGCCCGACGCCGGGTGGAACGTCTTCTCGTCGACACCGGGCGGCAGTTGGACCATGCGTCCGGCCGCGTCGGGTGTGAGCGCGGCGGCGATGCGCGAGCGCGTGTACTCGCCGAGGTAGGTGATCGTGTCCGTGCCCTCGCCGATCCGGCGCAGCAACTGCCGGGACGCGGGCAGCTGCGCCCAGCCCGCCTCGTGGCCGTGCGAGGTGGCGACGATCCGCCGGGCGCCGGCCCGGCGCAGCGCGGGGCCCATCAGTCCGAGCGGGGCCGCGGCGCCGAACCACACGGACTCGCAGCCGTGTTCGCGCAGGAGTCCGGCCGCCCGCCGGGTCACCCGCGGGGTCGGCAGCAGCATCGTCGTACGGTCGCGCACGACCGTGAAGGGCTGCTCGGCGTCGAAGGCCGCCGTCGCCTCCGCGCCCTCGGCGCCGCGCTTCCAGGTGGAGGCGTAGACGACGATCCGGTCGGGGTCCAGCCGTAGCGCCATGTTGTGCAGGAACGCCTGGATGCCGCCGGGGCGGGGCGGGAAGTCGTTGGTCACGATCAAGGTCTTGTGCATCGTCGCCGACAGTACCGAACGGCCCCGCCTCATCGTTCCCACGCCTGTCCCCCCGCATGATGGCTCCCGCCAGCACATGTACATATCGGTCAAAACGGGCAGGTAGTCATGACGGTCGAGGACACGACACGCGTCGGAGCGGCCGCGGGCGCCGCCGGGGCCGGGGGGAGCCGCGCGGTCGGCGTGCTCGGCACGGTCGGACCGGTCACGGTGTGGCTCCTCACCAGGACCGTGCTGATGCTCTGCGTCCTGCGGATCATCGTCACGCCGGGCTCCGACGTCACCCCGGACGTCTCCGTCACCTATCAGGGCTGGTACGACGTCCTGCGCGCCGGCACCTTCCCCCAGTCGGACGTCACCTGGCAGTACCCGCCCGCCGCCGCGTTCGCGATCCTCTCCCCCGCCCTGCTGCCCTTCCTCGGCTACGCCACGGCGTTCTTCACCCTGTGCCTGCTCTGCGACGCGCTGGTCTTCGGACTGCTGCTCCGCACGGGGCGGCGCCCGGGACGCTCGACGCGCGGCGCCTGGGTGTGGGTGGCCGGCGTCGCGGTGCTCGGACCCACCGTCTACGCCCGTTACGACGTGATGGTCACCGCCGTCGCCGTCTGCGCCCTCCTCGTGGGGCTGCGCAGGCCCCAACTGCTCGGCGCGCTGGCCGGGTTCGGGGCGCTGCTCAAGGTGTGGCCGGTGCTGCTGCTGATCGGTACGCCGCGCGGCCGGGCCACCCGGCTGTCCTGGTCCGCCGCCGTCGCGACGGCCCTCGCGCTGCTCGCGATGGTGTCGGCGGTGCTGCCGGGCGCGCTGGACTTCCTCACCGCGCAGCGCGACCGGGGCACCGAGGTCGAGTCGCTGGGCGCGCTGGTCTTCCATGTGGCCCGGCATCTCGGCTGGGACGGCGCGGTGATGTTCAGTTACGGCTCGGTGGAGTTCCGGGGGCCGTACGTCCCCCTCGTCAGCGCGCTCGCCCTCGTCCTCAGCGTGACCGCCTTCGGCTGGCTGCTCGTCTGGCGGCTCAAGGCGGCGGCGTTCACCGCGAGCACCCTGTGCGACGCGGCGTTCGTCGCCGTCCTGCTGTTCACCGTCACCAGCCGGGTGATCAGCCCGCAGTACATGGTCTGGCTGGTCGGCCTGGCCGCCGTCTGCCTGCTCCTGCGGTCCAGCCCCATGACGCTGCCCGCGGTGCTCGTGGTGGCGGCCTCCGCGGTCACGGTGCTCGAATTCCCGCTGTTCTTCTCGCACGTGACGGCGAGCGACTGGCTGGGCGTGACCCTCCTCGTCGTACGCAACGGGCTGCTGGTCGCCGCGACGCTGACCGCGTGCGGCCGACTGTGGCGCGCGACGGTGCCGGACCCGCGCAGCCGCCAGGAGGCTGCGGAGACGGCCGGGAGCGGGGACGGGGCCCAGGAGGACGAGTACCGGCTGCTCGGCTCCTGAGCGCCCGCACAGGGGGCGTGGAGCGGCGCCGCGCCGGGCGCCGCGGGCCGGGCGCGACTCACGGACACGCCCCGGGGGCAGGCGCCCCCGTCCTCAGCGCAGCCGCTCGCGCAGGTAGTCCCGCCACAGCGTGGTGAACCTGTCCGGAGTCACCGACAGCACCTCGTTCATCGCGTCCTCGACGGCGCCCTCGCGCTGCTCGTGCTTCCCGACCGCGCGGTAGAAGTCCGTCAGCTTCCGCTCGCCCCAGCGCTGGGCGATCAGCTCGCACGCGAGGCGCCCGCCCTCGTAGGCGCGCGCCAGTTCGTCCGCCTTCGCGTCGAAGGCGAAGTCACCGTCCTCGGGGAGCGCGGCGGGCAGTTCGCCCCGGCTCAGGGACCGTTCGAGCTCCGGGGCCGCCTGCCCGTCGGCGCGGCTGGTGTCCCGGTAGGCGGCCCAGTCGGAGAAGCCCTCCGAGAGCCACATCGGGGTGGCCCCGGAGGTGTCCGCCCGCGTCGCCACATGGGTGGTCTCGTGGGTGAGGACCACCCGGCGCCCGAAGTCGCCCAGGATGCCGTACGCGTCGGGGTTGACGATCACCCGGTCCGCCGGCGAGGAGCCCTGCCGCCGGGTCTCACCGGTCGTGACGGCGGCGATGCCCCGGTAGCTCGCGGCCGAGGCGCCCAGCAGACCGGCCATCGACTCCACCGACTCGGGCACCAGCACCACGACGCGGCCCGACCAGATGCCCGGCCAGGCTTCGTCGACGGCGGGCACGGCCCGGTCGGCGACGGCGGCGATCTCACGGAGCCGGGCGTTGTCCTGGCCGACGCCGAGGATCAGGCTGCGCCTGCCGTGGACGACGTCGACGGCGCCCTGCTGCCAGAGCTGCTGCACGCCGCCCTCGCCGGGCCGGTCGGCCGTCACGTACCAACGCCCGTCCCGTTCCGCCAGCTCCAGCGTGCGGGCCGAGGTGACGGGCGCGCTGTCGTAGCCCGCTATCCGGTAGCGCAGCTCGGCGCGCGCCGTCGCGCGGTCGCCGTCGCGGTCGACGTCCCGCACCTGGTACTCCCAGGACCGCACGGGCACATCGGTGAGGTTCCGGTACGTCCGACGCTCGACGGCCAGCAGGGCGCCGGCGTCGGGGTCGACGGCGGCCAGATAGCCGCTCTCGTCACGGTCGAGCAGGGCGTCGGCGCGACGGTCCAGGATCCGCTGGATCGCACCGGTGGCGGCATCGGTCGCGGTGGGCGCGGAACAGCCGGAGGCGACCAGCACAGACCCGAGCAGCACGGCCGCCGCACGACGGCGCACCGCGCCGCGACGGGTCGGACGCCACCGACCCGCCGTACGTCTTCGAGTCGTACGTCCCTGACCTGCCACCCTGCCGATCGTACGGGGCGCCGCGAGGACGAATCCCGACAGAGCGTCGGCGACGGGGCCGCCGAAGATCCACCGGACAGGGGCAGGGCCCGGGGCGGGTCCACGAAGTAGCGCCGTCCGCCTGCGGGGCGCCTGATGTCTCGGCGGGGCGGTGCGTCGCAAGGCGGAGGGCCGGCGTCGTGGACGGCCCGGCCGTACGTGGCCGACCGACGGCGACGCGGGGGGGCACCTCCCGTGGCCCCCCGCGGGGCCTACGTGGGCGAGGTGCCGTGCCGGGCGTCGCCGGCCGGGCGGGACTTCGCGGAGACGCCCTAGGGC
>NZ_JBHUZM010000201.1:0-10573 GCF_042667665.1 Streptomyces sp. NPDC057307
GGTGCCGAGGGGACGGCACCACGCCGGCGCGTCATCGCGCGACGAGTCAGAAGACCGGGGTGCCGTCGCGCGTGAGCTTCCAGTCCACCGAGGCGAACCGCGCGGGGTCGACGGTCTTCTCCGTCTGCACCCACGTGATGATCGTGTTCCGGATCTCGTCCGGATTGGCCCACAACTGCTGGGCACCCGCCACATGCGGGAAGTTCCCGCCGCCGCTCGCCCGGTAGTTGTTCACCGCCAGCACGAACTTCGCCGCCGGATCCAGCGCCTTGCCCTCGAAGGACAGATTCACGATCCGCGAACCGGCCGGCTGGGCGATGTCGATGTCGTACGTCAGCCCCGACACCACGTCGTAGTTGTAGTCCGGGATGTTGTCCGCGTTCGTCAGCTTCGACGTGTCCACCGGCGCGCCCGCGGCCGTCCGCACGTAGTACTTGGCCGAGAACTCCAGATAGTCCTTGATCTGGGCGCCCGTCAGCAGCCGTGCCTCCAGGGTGTTCTCGAACGGATACAGACCCGCCGCGTCCTTGATCGTCACCTCGCCCGCCGGGATCCCCGCCGTACGCGAGAAGCACGACGCCTGCGACAGCAGCGGCAGCGCCGCCCACTCACCACCCGCGAGACCGGCCTTCACCGTCTCCGTCTGCACATGGTTGATCAGATCGATCAGCGGCTCGTCCCGCCACGGCGCGTCGACCGTCGTCATCGCCGCCGTCGACGTCCCGATGACCTGGTTGACATAACTCACCACCTTGCGGTGCTCGTCGACCAGCAGCCCCGTGATCTTCTTGTCCTCGTCCACCGTGTTGGAGTTGAGGACCTGCGCGCCCACCTTCTCCACCGACCAGCCGCCCCGCTCCCACACCAGGTCGAAGTCGAACAGCGTCAGCCGCTGCCCCCACTTCAGCGGCTCGGACAGCACCACGTCCTTGCCGGTCTCCTTGTTGGTGACCCGGTACTCCGGAATCTCACTGTGCGCGTGACCGACCAGAATCGCGTCGATGCCCGGCACCTGCTCCGCCACCAGACCGGCCGCGTTCTCGATGTGCGGAAGCTGATTTCCGTAGGAGGACGTACCGCTCGACCCCGAATGCGCCGACACGATCACCACATCGGCGCCCATCGACCGCAGCTTCGGCACCCACTTCGCCGCCTGCTCCTCCAGACCCGGGAACGTCATCTTCCCCTGGACGTTCACCTTGTCCCAGATCGCGATGCCCGGATTCGTCAATCCCAGCACCGCCACCCGCACATCACGCCCGTGCGGCGTCCGCAACCGCTTGATCACATACGGCGGGAACGCCGGCCGCAACGTCTTCGCGTCCAGCGCGTTGGCACCGAGCAGCGGGAAACGGCACTGCTCCTCGAACTTCCGCAGCACCGGAATGCCGTAGTTGAACTCGTGGTTGCCGAGCGCCGCCGCGTCATAGCCGATCGCGTTCATCGCCTGCGCCATCGGATGCACCGGGCCGCGCTTCGCCGTGATCGGATCGATCTTGGCGTAGTAGTACGAGAGCTGGGTGCCCTGGATGGTGTCGCCCGCGTCGATGAGCAGGGTGTTGCCCCGGCCCTTCTCCTTACGGATGCGGTTCACCAGCGTCGAGATCTTGGCCAGTCCGACGTCGTTGCGGTCCTTGTCGTCGAACTCCTTGTCCGTGAAGTAGTCCCAGTTGAAGACATTGCCGTGCAGATCCGTGGTGCCCATCACCGTGAACGAGTACCGCTTCGGCGGACGGCCATGGCCGGCCCCGTGACCGGCGTCCTGCTCCCGCGCCGCCGCGGGCACGGCGGCGCCCCCGGCGATCGCCACACCGGCTCCGGCGGCGGCGGAACGCTCCAGGAACGTCCTTCGGTTCAGCGGCATCGCTACTCCCTCGATCTCGTCATCCACCCGCACAACGCGCGTAGACAAGGCGGCTAGATTCTGACGCAGGAACGAAGAATCGAACACCCCCAACGGGTTTCGATCCGGTGACTGCCGAATGTCGTGCCTCGTCGGGAGCCGGATGGCAGAGTGACCGGACAGGTATGCGAGGCGTACGCCACGCCCCCCAACTCGCCGCCGTACGAGGGAGAAACCACCCGTGACCACCGACGCACCCGCCCCCACCGCCGCGCCCTACGGCACCCCCGAGGCCCCCAGGGTCGCCGTCCGGGGCGAGGCGCGCCTGGAGTTCGACCCGGAGATCGCGACCGTCGACATCTCCGTCGGCGCACGCGGCACCGACCGGCGCACCGCCCTCGAAGACCTCACCCGCCGCAACAACGAGGTGCTGGCCCTGATCAAGTCCTACGGAGACGCCGTCGAGAGGCTGGTGACCGGCTCCTTCTCCATCAACCCCGAACTCACCCGGCACGGCCGCGGCGAACGGATCCGCGCCTACCACGGCAGGGTGAACATCAGCGCCCAGCTCACCGACTTCACCGCACTCGGCGAACTCACCACCCGCCTCGCCGACCTCGAACTCACCACCGTCAACGGCCCCTGGTGGGCCCTGCGCCCCGACTCGCCCGCCCACGGCGAGGCGCGGCGGCAGGCGGTCCGCGAAGCCGTCCAGCGGGCCCGCGAGTACGCGGCGGCCCTCGGCGCGAACCTCGCCGCCCTCGTCGAGCTCGCCGACATCGGAGCGGAGAACGCCGCACCGTACGCGACGCGTGCCCCCGCGTACGCGATGAGTTACGGCGGCGCCCCCGAGCCCGCCGGCGCACCGCCCGCACTCGATCTCGAACCGCAGCGCCAGACCGTCTACGCGCAGGTGAACGCCCGCTTCACGATGACACCGC
Source organism: Streptomyces sp. NPDC057307 (assembly GCF_042667665.1). Taxonomy (NCBI): domain Bacteria; kingdom Bacillati; phylum Actinomycetota; class Actinomycetes; order Kitasatosporales; family Streptomycetaceae; genus Streptomyces; species Streptomyces sp. NPDC057307. The sequence goes on from NZ_JBHUZM010000201.1 coordinate 2,785, forward strand.
CCGTCCTCTGAGCGCTCCCCGGACTCCGGCCGCCGTCAACTCCCGAATAATGCTCATCAGAGCACCGGTGCGCCCACTTCAACAGTTGTCAACAACCCTTCATGCAAAGGTTGTTGAGTAGTCATGTGAGACCAATTACCTACCCGGCGGTAAGGTTTAGTCTCGAACCATGCGCCGAGCAAAAATCGTCTGTACTCTCGGGCCCGCCACCGACTCGTACGACCAGATCAAAGCACTGGTCGAGGCCGGAATGGACGTCGCCCGCTTCAACCTCAGCCACGGCAGCTACGCCGATCACGAACAGCGCTACCAGCGCGTACGCAAAGCCGCCGAGGAAACCGGCCGCAGCGTGGGCATCCTCGCCGACCTTCAAGGCCCGAAGATCCGCCTCGGACGCTTCCGCGAAGGCCCCGTACTCCTTGAACGCGGCGACGAATTCACCATCACCGTCGAGCCCCTCGAAGGCGACCGCCACACGTGCGGCACCACCTACGAAGGACTCGCCGACGACGTGACCGCCGGCGAACTCATCCTCGTCGACGACGGCAAGGTGACCCTGGAGGTCACCGCGGTCGACGGCCCCCGCGTCCGCACCACCGTCGTCGAAGGCGGCATGGTCTCCGACAACAAGGGCCTCAACCTCCCCGGCGTCGCGGTGTCCGTCCCCGCGCTCTCCGAGAAGGACATCGACGACCTCCGCTGGGCGCTGCGCATCGGAGCCGACGTCATCGCGCTCTCCTTCGTGCGCAGCGGACGCGACATCGACGACGTCCACCGCGTCATGGACGAGGAGGGCCGGCGCGTCCCCGTCATCGCCAAGGTCGAGAAGCCGCAGGCCGTGGAGAACATAGACGACATCGTCGCCGCGTTCGACGGCATCATGGTCGCGCGCGGTGACCTCGGCGTGGAGATGCCGCTGGAGCAGGTCCCGATCGTGCAGAAGCGCGCGATCAAGCTCGCGAAGCGCAACGCGAAGCCGGTCATCGTCGCCACGCAGATGCTCGACTCGATGATCGACAACTCCCGCCCGACCCGCGCGGAGGCATCGGACGTCGCCAACGCGGTCATCGACGGCACCGACGCGGTGATGCTGTCCGGCGAGACGAGCGTCGGCAAGTACCCGGTCGAGACGGTCCGCACGATGAGCCGCATCGTCGAGGCGGCGGAGGAGGACGTCCTGGCCAAGGGCCTCCCCCCGCTCACCGAGCGCAACAAGCCCCGCACCCAGGGCGGCGCGGTCGCCCGCGCGGCCGCCGAGATGGGCGACTTCCTGGGCGCGAAGTTCCTGGTCGCGTTCACACAGTCGGGCGACACGGTCAAGCGCCTCTCGCGCTACCGCTCACCGATCCCCCTGCTGGCCTTCACCCCGGACCCGGCGACGCGGGCGCAGCTGAACCTCACGTGGGGTGTGGAGGCGTTCCTGGGTCCGCACGTGGACTCCACGGACGCGATGGTCGAGCAGGTGGACGAACACCTGCTACGGATCGGCCGCTGCGACAAGGGCGACGTGGTGGTCATCACGGCGGGCTCCCCACCGGGAGTCGCGGGCTCGACGAACCTGGTCAGGGTCCACCACGTGGGCGAGGACGACAGCCCGAAGTAGCCGGGTGTCGGGCCGGGGGTCAGTGCTTCGGCCCGACGTGGGTGTCCATGAGGGCGACGGATGCCGTCTTGGCGACGGAGATGTTGCGCGCGTTGGCCTTGCGCCATGAGACGCCGAGGCTGTCGAGAGTGTCGGTGAACAGGCTCAGAATGTCGGCGGACTCGTTCGTGAAGAAGTACCGGGGGTACTCGTAGCGCTTCGTCGCGCCGCCCACCGCGCGAGTGGTCCAGTTCGTGATCCGGCATCCGTCGGAGTGGATCAGGCCGCGAATCAGCTCCCAGGGGTGGGCGTCGACGATCTCCCGTTGCCAGCGGACGAGTTCGATGGGCCGGTCGTGCTTCTTGCCGGGGCCGTGCTGTGGGAACAGACACGGCCAGTGCCGGTCGTAACTGCTCACCATGACGCATCCCTGCTTCTGGACGACGCTCACTGAGGCGCCAGGCCGGACAGCGACGATCGCCGCGCGGCACAGTTCGATGAGTCCGGGCCACGCGTCCGCGCAAGCGATGCGCAGATAGTGGCCGCCGCGCGGATGCGGGCTGACGCAACCGTCGCCGAGATAGAGGCCGAGGAGATAGGAGTAGGACGCCTGCTCAGTCGGGCGCGGTGGGCAGTCCCGCGCCATGCGGGGCAGGGGCTCGACGCGCACGTGCCATGCGCGGATCGCGGACCGCGATACACCGGTCACTCTGCTGACCGAGTTGAGGCTCCGGCCTTGGGCGACGAGTTCCAGAGCCAGTAGACGCGTCTTCAGGTCGTACATGCGACCGAGCCTGACTCGAACTCGGCAACGCGGCTGGAGAACGCCGCTCATTCGCACCTTCGCGTGAAGATCGCGAGTTCTTCCGCGACCTTGGAATTGAAGGAAGAGTGCCCCGGGTGGGACTCGAACCCACACTGGATGCTGTTTGAGAGCACTGCCTGCTGCCGATTGGGCTACCGGGGCTCACAGAATCAAAGGTTTCCTCTGACCCGCTGCGCACTCACCATACCGTAGCTAGGTAGGCTCGTGCTGAGCAGTATCTGCCAGTTACGAGGAGCCTCAGTGACCGCCCCCGAGTCGCCCCAGCCCGTCGCCGACGACGACAAGTCGCATGTCCCGCCCCTGACGACCCGCGTCGTCATCGCCGAGGACGAGGCGCTCATCCGTCTCGACCTCAAGGAGATGCTCGAAGAAGAGGGCTACTCCGTCGTGGGCGAGGCCGGTGACGGTGAGCGTGCCGTCGAGCTGGCCCGTGAGCACCGGCCCGATCTTGTCATCCTCGATGTGAAGATGCCCGTCCTCGACGGCATCTCCGCCGCGGAGCGGATCGCGAAGGAGTCCATCGCCCCCGTCCTGATGCTCACCGCCTTCTCCCAGCGCGATCTCGTGGAGCGCGCCCGGGACGCCGGTGCCATGGCGTATCTCGTGAAGCCGTTCAGCAAGAGCGACGTCGTGCCGGCCATCGAGATGGCCGTCTCGCGCTTCAACGAGCTGAAGGCGCTCGAACAGGAGGTCGCCGACCTGACGACCCGCCTGGAGACGCGCAAGCTCGTGGACCGCGCCAAGTCGATCCTCCAGACCCAGTACGGCCTCACGGAGCCCGCCGCGTTCCGGTGGATCCAGAAGACGTCGATGGACCGGCGGCTGTCGATGCAGCAGGTCGCCGAGGCCGTCATCGAGGACGACGAGGAGAAGAAGGCCGCGAAGGGGCAGTAGGGACCACGTACAGACGGGAAGGCCCGCACCCCCGAGGGGGCGCGGGCCTTCTCACGTACGTAAGCGGGGACTCAGTCCTCGCCCAGGTACGCCTTCCGTACCGACTCGTCGACCAGCAGGTCCTGCCCGGTGCCCGAGAGGACGACCTTGCCGACCTCCATCACATGGCCCTGGTCGGCCAGTGACAGTGCCGCCTGGGCGTTCTGCTCGACGAGGAGGATCGTCGTGCCCTGCGACTTGAGTTCGGCGATGGTCGCCATGATCTTCTGCATCATGATCGGCGAGAGTCCCATGGAGGGCTCGTCCAGCATGAGCAGCTTGGGCTGGGACATCAGCGCCCGTCCCATGGCGAGCATCTGCTGCTCGCCGCCGGAGAGGGTGCCCGCCGCCTGCTTGCTGCGTTCGCCGAGGATCGGGAACAGCTCGTAGGCGCGCTTGATGTCCCGCTCGATGCCCGCCGTGTCCTTACGGAGGAAGGCGCCGAGCTTGAGGTTCTCCGCGATCGTGAGCCGGGGGAAGATCCGCCGGCCCTCGGGGGAGTGCGCCAGGCCCATCGCGACGATCTTGTGCGCGCCGACGCCGTGCAGCGGCTTGCCGTCGAAGATGATCCGGCCCCCGGAGGGCTTGAGCAGCCCGGACAGGGTGCGCAGCGTGGTCGTCTTGCCGGCGCCGTTGGTGCCGATGAGCGTGACGATCTGACCGGCTTCGACGCTGAAGGAGATGCCCTTGACGGCTTCGATCTTGCCGTAGGCGACCTTGAGGTCCTCCACCTCCAGTAGTGCGGTCACTTGGTGTCTCCTTCTGTGCCTGCCGTGCTGTGTGCCTCCGCGGCCTCCACCTCGGAGACTTCCTCGGCGCCGGGGGCGCCCTCGTAGGGGGTGCCGAGATAGGCGGCGACGACCCGCTCGTCGGCCTGGACGACCTCGGCGGTGCCTTCGACGAGCTTCTCGCCCTGGACGAGGACGGCGACGCGGTCGCACAGGTTGAAGATGAAGCGCATGTCGTGCTCGATGACGAGTACGGCGATGCCCTGGTCGCGGATGGCGAAGACCAGGTCCTGGGTGGTGCGGGTCTCCTGCGGGTTCATGCCGGCGGTGGGCTCGTCCAGGAGGAGCAGGCCCGGGTCGCTGGCGAGTGCGCGCGCGATCTCCAGCTTCCGCTGCTCCCCGTAGGGGAGGTTGCGGGCGAGGTGGTCGCGCTTGGCGGCGAGGCCGGTGAACTCCAGGAGTTCCATGGCGCGTGCCTCGGACTCCTTCTCCGCCTTCTTGAAGCCGGGTCCGCGCAGGAGCGCGGACCAGAGGCCCTCCTTGGTCCTGGTGTGGCGTCCGACGAGGACGTTCTCCAGGACGGTCATGTTGGCGAAGAGGCGGATGTTCTGGAACGTACGGGCGATGCCTGCCTTGGTGACGAGGTGGGACTGGTGCGGCAGGACGGTGCCCTTGTAGCTGACGGTGCCGTCGGTGGGGACGTACAGACCGGTGAGGCAGTTGAAGAAGGTGGTCTTGCCCGCGCCGTTGGGGCCGATGAGGCCGACGATCTCGCCGGTGTTGACCTGGAGGTCGACGTTCTGTACGGCGGTGAGTCCGCCGAACTTCTTGGTGACGCCGGTGGCCTGGAGCACGGGTACGCCGGTGGCGGTGGCGGCCTTGGGGGATCCGGCGCCGGTGGGTTCGATGTCGGTGGTCATTCGGGTCACACCCCCGCTTTGCTGAGGCCGATATCGCCCTTGGGGGCGTCCAGTTGCCCGGTTTCGTGGAATTCGAGCTGCTTCCTGCGGTCGGCGATGAGGCCCTCGGGGCGGAATCGCATGAGCAGGATCAGCGCGATGCCGAAGAGCAGCAGCTGGTAGTCGGACATGAACTGGAGCTTCGCCGGGATGAGGTAGAGCAGCGAGGCGCCGATGAGGGGTCCGCTGACCGTGCCCATGCCGCCGAGGATGACGGCGGCGAGCAGGAACGCCGAGTTCGGCGGGACGGCTTCGACGAACTTGTACTGGGCGGGGGTGACGGTGAAAGTCACGTGTGCCTGTACGGTGCCGGCCATGCCGGCGAGGGTGGCGCCGAGCGCGAAGGCGAGCAGCTTGAGCCGGAAGGCGTTGATGCCCATGGCCCTGGCCGCGGTCTCGTCCTCGCGGATGGCGACCCAGGCGCGGCCGATGCGCGACTGGTCGGAGCGGCGGAAGACGGTCACCACGATGATGGTGAACAGCAGCATCAGCAGGTAGTAGTTGGAGAATCTGCCGAGTTCGACGCCGAGGATCGTATGTGGTTCCCCGAGGTTGAACCCGAAGAGGTCCAGGTCGGGGATGTTCGGGATGCCGTTGGAGCCGTTGGTGACGTCCGGGCCCGACGATCCGTCGAGGTTCTGCATGGTGATGCGGAAGATCTCACCGAAGCCGAGGGTCACGATGGCCAGGTAGTCGCCGTGCAGTCGCAGGGTCGGTGCGCCGATGACGACGCCGAAGACCAGGGAGGCGCCGGCGCCGCAGAGGACGGCGGCCCAGAACGGGAGCTGGAAGCCGATGGTGGACGACGGCGATCCGGAGACGAGGGCGGCCGTGTAGGCGCCGACGCCGAGGAAGGCGACGTATCCGAGGTCGAGCAGGCCGGCGAGGCCGACGACGACGTTGAGTCCGAGCGCGACGGTGGCGAAGATGAGGATGTTCGTACCGATGGAGGCGTACGCGTCGTTGCTCTGGGTGAACGGGAACGCGAAGGCGGAGACGAACGCCGCGGTCACGGTCACGTTCTTGTGCTTGGACGTGAGGCTCGCGAGGCGGCGGTTGAGGCCGGCGCGGGAGATCGCGGTGGCGGCGAAGCCGACGAGGAGGATGTAGCCGATGAAGAGCTCGGCGGCCTCGGTGTCGATGCCGTAGGTGAAGACGTACAGGCCGAGCCCGAACGAGGCGGCGATGATGAGGATTTCGGCCCAGCCGGGGAGCGGTGCGGCTTCCTTGGGCGTGGCGGCCTTGAAGGACTGGACGAACCGCTGCCAGATGTTGGGGTTGTCCTGGTCGCTGGGGACGTCGCGGGGGAGCCCGAGGGCGGCGACGAGTGTGATCAGCGAGGCCGCGGCGGCGACGTAGCCGCCCGGTTCGAGGTTGGCGAGGCCGCCGAGGTTCACGGCGATCGCGATGACCGTGTACCAGGTGGTGGCGAAGGTGCCGAGGGCGAAGAGGAGGACGGGGCTGTTCTTGCCGCCGGGGGTGAGCCAGCCGAGGCCGCGTACTCCGTAGCCGGCGACGACGAACAGCAGTGTCAGCAGCGCACCGGTGAGGGTGAGCAGTTGGAGGCCGCCGGGGTAGCCGGTGACGGTGAGGTCGCCGGGGAATTCGGAGGTCCAGGTCCAGGCGAGGAAGGTGCTCGCGAAGGTCGCGACGGCGCCGATGGCGGCGCCGAGGCTGGCCGCCGAGGGCGGGAGGCCGATGACGGGGCGGTTCTGCCGGGGCTCGGGGGCCGCGGTGTTCGTTTTCGTCGTGGTGGTGGTCATCGGTATCACGCCCGATCCGAGACGCGTGCGCCGAGTAGACCTTGTGGCCTCAGCAGCAGTACGAGGATGAGGAGGACGAACGCCCACACGTCCTTCCAGGCGCCGCCGCCGAGCTGCGACATGCCGGGGATGTTCTCGATGTAGGCGGTGGCCATGGATTCGGCGAGGCCGAGGACGAGGCCGCCGATCATGGCGCCGTAGATGTTGCCGATACCGCCGAGGACCGCGGCTGTGAAGGCCTTGAGTCCGGCGATGAAGCCCATCTTGAAGTTGACCTCGCCGTACTTGAGGCCGTGTGCGACGGCCGCGATGGCGGCGAAGGCGGCACCGATGGCGAACGCGGTGACGATGATGCGGTCGGTGTTGATGCCCATGAGCTTGGCCGTGTCCGGGTCCTGCGACGTGGCCTGCATGGCACGTCCGGTGCGGGTCTTGGAGACGAAGATGCCGAGCGTGATCATGCACAGGGGTGCGGCGATGAGCAGGAAGAGGTCGCCGCGGCTGATGGCGAACGCTCCGAAGTCGAGCCTGCCGCCTTCGAATTCGGGGAAGGGGCGGGACTTCGTGGCGTCCGGGTAGAAGGCCCAGATGGCTTGCTGGAGTGCGATGGAGAGGCCGATCGCGGTGATCAGTGGTGCGAGCCTGGGGGCGTCCCGCAGGGGCCGGTAGGCGAAGCGTTCGGCTCCTACGGCGACGAGCACGGAGCAGGCCATCGCCATGAGGATCATGAGGGGCAGTGCGAGGAGCAGGCTGGTACCGCTGGGCAACCAGAGGAATACGGTCAGCGCACCGAAGCCGCCGATCATGAATATCTCGCCATGGGCGAAATTGATGAGCTGGACTATGCCATAGACCATCGTGTAACCGATTGCGATGAGTCCGTACAGCGCGCCGAGTAGCAGGCCGTTGGCAAGTTGCTGCGGCAGATCGTTCACCGCGGGGCCTCCGAATGAGTGGGGTCAGATACGGCCGCGCGGGGGGGGGGGGGGGGCGCGGGG
>NZ_JBHUZM010000202.1:0-10524 GCF_042667665.1 Streptomyces sp. NPDC057307
GTCCTGGAACGGGCCGCCGCGCCGGAGGCTTCCTCGTTGCCCGCGTCCCTCCGACGGGCCGAAGTCCCGGTCGCCATCGGGCGGAGGCACGGAGGCCACGGCCGAGGGGCACGGGTCAGCGGGCGAGTACGAGGGTGGTGGGCGACGGGGTGTCCAGGAAGCGGATGTCCTCGAACCCGGCGGCGGTGAGCCAGGCGTGGCAGTCGCCGCGCCGCCAGGTGGAGCCGTGCCGGCTCTTGAGAAGCATCTCCCCGGCGAAGGTCAGCGCGAACGGCGGGCCCGTGCGGTCGTCGTCGGTGAGGTAGTCGGAGACGACCAGCGTGCCGCCCGGCCGCAGCGCCCGGCGTATCCGCGTGAAGATCGCCTGGTTCTCCTCGGGCCCTTCCTGGTGGGCGATGTTGGAGTACATGACGAGGTCGTGGTCGCCGTCGCCGAAGTCGACGGTGTGGAAGTCGCCGTCGACGTGGTCGACCCGGTCGCCCACGCCCTGTTCGGCCAGCAGCCGTCGGGCGATCGCATTGATCGGCGCCCAGTCGATCTGGGTGGCGCGGGCGTCGGGGTTGAGCCCGAGCCAGACGGCCGAGCAGACCCCCGAACCGCCGCCGATGTCGAGGATCGAGACCTTCCCGGCGTCGGCCAGCCCGAGCGCCTCGGCGGCGATGTGCGCCACGGGCACGGACTGCGCGGCGATGGCCTGCACGAGGTTCTCCCAGTGCGGGTTGTCGGCGACCTCCACCACCGCCTCCGTCACGGGCCCTCCGGCGCGTACGACGTCGGGCAACGCGGCCAGCGATCCGAGATGGCCCATCTTGAGGCGGGCGAACCCGGCCAGTGACGCGGGCCGGCCCTCCACGAGAAAGGCCGCCGCCTCCGGGGAGTTGCGGTAACGGCCGTTCGCCACCTCGACCAGGCCGAGGGCGACCAGACCGTCGAGGAGCGCCTGCGCGCCCCGCGGCGCGATCCCGGCCCGCTCGGCCAGCGCCGCCGGTGTCCCGGCGCCGTTCTCCAGATGCGTGAACAGGGAGTACGTCGCCGCCGTGCCCAGCACTCCGGTCGCCCAGTAGCCGTTGATGATCCGCATGATCCGGTCGGACGTGGGTCCGGCCGGCGTGCCGACGGTGCCGCTGCCCGTGCTGATGCCGGTCTCGGTGCCGCTCATACGATCCTCCCTGCGTACGGGCGCGGCGCGGCCTCGGCGGCCGGGCGCTCCCCGTGGTGATGTGCGGTGCCGTCGACCCAGGTACCCAGGGCCATCTCGGCGGTGATGCCGGGGCCGAAGCCGGCGATCACACCGGTGGCGTCCGTGGGCAGGGGCCCCTCCTCGAAGCGCCTGCGCAGCGCGTCGAGCACCACCGCGCTGGCGATGTTCCCGTACTCCGTCAGCGTCCCCCAGCTGTGCCGGAAGACCGTGCGGTCGACCCCGAGGTACTTGGCGAGGTCGTCCAGGATCCGGGGGCCGCCGGCGTGGATGATGTAGAAGTCCAGGTCCGAGGCGTCCCAGCCGTGGTCCGCCGCGAGGTCGCGCAGCACCGGCGCGAGCGGCTCCATGGTGCCCGGCACCCGCCGGTCGAGCTGGAAGTGGAACCCGGTGTCGCGCACGGCGTACGAGATCCACTCCTCGGTGTTCGGAATGAGGTACGAGGCGTTGCGCCGCAGTTGGACACCGGTGACGCCGGGGCCGCCCCGCCCACGCACCACGGCCGCCGCGACCGCGTCGCCGAACAGCCCGTCGGACAGCAGCGAGCCGACGTCGTCGGCGTCGGGCTGGTAGCACAGCGAGCACAGCTCGCACGAGACGATCAGCACGTTGCTGTCGGGGTGGGCGGCGCAGAAGTCATGCGCCCGGTTGATCGCCGCCCCGCCTCCCGCACAGCCCAGTTGGGCGATGGGCAGCTGCCGGGTGTCGTAGCGGAACCCCATGGTGTTGATCAGCCACGCGGTGAGCGAGGGCATCATGAAGCCGGTGCACGACACATAGATGATGGCGTCGATGTCCTCGGCCCGCAGCAACGCGTTCGCCAGCGCCTCCTCTATGGCATCGGGGCATCTCTTTTTCGATTCGGTCTCGTAGATACGGTTGCGTTCCTCGAAGCCCGGGTGGTCCAAGGTCTTCTCGATCGGCTGCACCAGATGCCGCTTCTGTACTCCGGTATTCTCTATCAGCCGTAGTGCCAGCGGGAGTTGCGGCTTTCCCGCATGGGCTTTCCTGGCGAAATCCAGGGTCTGCTCCATGGTGATGATGTATTCCGGTACACGCACCGCGGGCTTGCAAAGGATGGGCATGTCAGGCGTCTGCCTCTCAGAAAGTGAAGACATTTCTCTGCCTTTTGCCTCTGTCTTTCTTTTATCAGGGAGTCAATGTCGTACGGCGGGCTTGCCCGCTCCTTGGCGTCGGCTTGCCGACGCTTTCAGGTCGAGCACGGCGCGGGCGATGGCGTCCGCGTCGCCGAGGGTCATGGAGTCGACGCCGGGTCGGATCCCGGCGGCGGTCACCCAGTGCACGCCCTCGGTCGGCACCCCGAGGGCGAAGCGGCGCGGATGGGCCCGCCCCGCCGCGTCGACGAGCCGGTACGGGCGCTCGGTGACGGCCAGCCCCCGAGTGATGAACCCGGTGCCGCAGGAGCCGTCGATCCGGAACCGGGCGGCCTGCCCGTCCTGCAGCAGCCCGCGCAGCAGCGGGTCCGCGGTGCGGGTGAGATCCGGCTCGGGCAGCCGGGCCTCGACCAGGGCCGTCGCCCGTACCGCCGGCCCCGGTACGACACCGGAGACGACCGTGAACGCCGCCCGCCGCCCGCTCTGTTCACCGGGATCGGGGGCGGACACCCGTACGTCGGGGCCGAGGATCTCCACCACGCCCGCCTCGACGAGCGCGATCAGCTCCTCGACACGGGAGACCGGCGGACCGATCGACAGGAACGCGTTCAACGGGGTGTACCAGCTCTGGAGATCGTCCTGGTACGAGCCGCCCTCCAGCCGGCCGTGGTCCACCGCGGCACGTATCTCGTTGCGCAGGTCGCGCAGCACGTCCAGGGCGGCCTTGAGCGGGCCGTCCGTATTGCCCGCCCTGGCCTCGCGCACATCCTCGGCCAGATGGCGCAGGAGCCAGGCCCGGTGGCCGGCCCGGTCGCGCAGGTCCCGGCCGCGCCAGGGGTGGGCCAGCGCCTCCCAGTCCCAGCGCTCGTCCGGCGCGATCCCGGCGGCGTCGAGCAGCCGCGCCTCGGCCGCCCGGTCGGGAGCGGCCAGGAAGTCCCGTACGAAAGGCTCCCGTTCGCGCCGCCGGCCGCGGGCGGACAGCAGCGTGCCGTAGTAGACGCTCTCCACCTCCTTGGCGATCAGCGGCCACAGGTCGGTGCGGAAGGACAGCCGTTCGCCGTCCTCGGCGCGCCGGTGCAGCCCGGCCACGGCGCGCAGGGTCAGCAGCCGCGGCTCGTGGCGCCCGTAGGGACCTTTCTGGTTCTCGCCGCGCGCGTGGTAGGGCACACCGCGCCGGGACCCGGCGACGATGCGCGGCTCCCGGCCCGAGGGGCGGTAGCGCGGCCGGCCGCCGTCGCGGACGAACGTGCCGCCGCGGTCCTCGGTCAGCAGGGCGAGCACGTCGAAGAAGTTCAGCCCGAGGCCGCGTACGAAGACCGTCTCGCCGGGCGCGACGACGGACAGGTCGAGATCGGCCGGGTTCGCCGGGGCGAGATAGGTCAGACCGTGCCGGGCGGCGGCCGACGCCAGGGCCCGCTGTCCGGACGTGGGGGCGGCCGGGACATGCCCCTGACTGAGGACCACGGCGTCCAGACCGGTCAGCCGCGTGCCGTTCGCCAGGAGCACGGTCTGCGAGCCGCCCGGCCGGACCTCGTCGTGCAGCGCCACCGCGCTCGTGCGGTGCTCGACGACGGTGACATGCGCGGGCGCCGCCTCCCGCACGGTGCGGAAGGCGTCCTCCAGATACGCGCCGTAGAAGGCACGGGTGGGGTAGTCGTCCGGGCCGAGCCGGCCCGCCTCGGCCAGTACCTCCGGCGCGAACCGGGCACGTACGCCGGGATCCGCCGACCGCAGGGCGAGATCCCCGGCCCACGCGTACAGACTCGGCCCCTCCTCCACCGGCCCGCCCATCGTCACGGTGTGGTCGGTGAAGACGGTGACCTGCGAGGCGACGGTGTTCATCAGCAGCCGCCGCGACTGACCGGTGCGCCACACCTTCCCCGGGCCCGGCGCGTACGGCTCCACGATGTGCACGGTCACCGCCGGGTGCGCGGGGGACTTGCGCTCGTTGGCGCACAGCCGCTCCAGGACCGACAGACCGCGCGGCCCCGCTCCGACAAGACAGACGACAAGCACGGACTCTCCTCGATGGGAATACGCGAACAGAGCGGGCGTCCACAGCGGGCACGGGTGCCGCGGAGCACGGCCGGACGGCCACCGGGTCGCGACACGGCCCGCGGCCACCCCGCCGCTGTCCGGCACGCCGGTCAGTTCGGGCGCAGGTTGTTCTTCAGCTCGGCCCGCAGCACGTCCACGACGCGTTCGACCTGGTCCGGGCGGAGTTCGGCGTGCATGGGTATCGCCAGGTTGCGCTGGAAGAGATCCGCCGAGACCGGGCAGCGCTGCGCGGAGTCGTACACCGGCTGGAGATGGCTGGCCCAGGTGCCGTGCCCGCAGCCGATGCCCTGGGCGCGCAGCGCGGCGCCGAGCCCGGAGCGGTCCACCCGCGGATCGAGGGTGACCAGGTAGGACTGCCAGGCGTGGGTGCGGTCCTCGGGCACGTACGGCACGGTGAGCAGTTCCTCGTCGGCCAGCAGCTCCGTGTACGACGCCGCGACGGCGCTCCGGCGCCCCAGCAGCTCGTCGACCCGCCCCAGTTGCACCTGGAGGATCGCGGCGGCGATGTCGGAGAGCTTGTAGTTGTAACCGATGTCGGTGAACGACGGGATCGGCAGGCCGACCACCTGCGCCTGGTCGTAGATGCTCCCGATGCCGAACGACGACCGCAGCCGGGCGTCCGCCCCGATCACCGGGTCGGTGGCGAGCAGCGCCCCGCCCTCACCGCTGGTGGCGCCCTTGCGGCCGTGGAAGGAGAGGCAGGCCACCGGCGCCAGCGCGCCCGCCGGGCGGCCCTGGTAGGTGGCGCCGACCGCGCAGGCGGCGTCCTCGACGACGAAGAGGCCGTGGCGGTCGGCGACGGCCATCAGTTCGGTGTAGTCGGCGGGCAGCCCGACGGTGTCCACCGCGATGATGCCCACCGTGCGCGGGCCGATCAGCTCCGCCACCGCCTGCGGGTCGACGGTGCCGGTGTCCGGGCGTACGTCCGCGAAGACGGGGGTCGCGCCGACATAGCGCACCGCGTGGGCCGGGGCGGGGAAGGTGTAGTCGGCGACGATCACCTCGTCGCCCGGTTCGACGCCGAGCGCCAGCATGCTCAGGTGGAGCGCCGCGCCGCAGTTGCTCAGCGCGACCGCGTCACCGACGCCGTAACGCCGCTGCAACTCGGTTTCGAGCGCCTTGCCCCGCGGGCCCTGGCCGGCGGGCCAGCCCGAGGCGAACACCTCGGCGACGGCGGCGAGTTCCTCTTCGCCCAGGCTCGCGTGCACGAGCGAGATGCTGTCCGTGGTCGTGACAGTCATCCGAGATCACCCCTCAACTCTTCGTCTCTGGTCAGGTCGTCACTGCTCACGCCGCGGACCGGCCGGCCGGGCTCAGGGTCGCCGGATCCGGGACGGTCGGGTTCGGCACGGTGGGGTTCGGGACGGTGGGGTTCGGCGTGGGCGGGTTCGGCACGGGCGGGGTGAAGCGGAGCGGGGTGATCTGCTGGACGTCGTAGCGCTCGCGCATCCGCTCCACGGCCTCGGAGTCCACCGACCGGCCGGCGGCGAAGATCTCGACGATCTCCTCGAAGTAGCGCTCGTGGTCCGGCGAGGGGGAGCTCTGGAAGAGCATGCGGGCCGGCTTGTCCGTGGCGTTGCGGAACGCGTGCGGGCAGCCCGGCGGCACGAACATGCAACTGCCCGTGACCGCGCGGGCGGCGCGGTCACCGCTCGTGGACTCCCAGCCGTGCCAGGTGTCCGGGGTCCGCTCGGTCGGCTCGAACGCGAACAGCTCCAACTCACCTTCCAGGACGTAGAAGAACTCCTGGGAGTGGCTGTGGGTGTGCGCGCCGACGTCGAACCCCGGCGGCACGACCACCTCGAACACGGAGGACGAGGAACCGTCCGCGGCCGTGACCTTGAAGGTCACGTCCTGCGCTTTCGTGACGAGTCTCCGGCCGTGGCCGGGCGGGACGATGAGACCGCTCATGTGGTGTCGCTCTCTCGGATGGAATACGGGCGCGGGGCAGGGCAGCCGCCCGGCGCCGGAATTCTGAAGTCAGGGAAGTCAGGGAAGTCAGGGAGTCAGGGAGGAGTGGGAAAACCGGGGAAGCAGCTGAATCGGACCGGCGGTGGGCGTCTTCCGGCACGCCGGGAATTCCGGGCCCCGGGGCCGGCACCGGACGGCCTCCGCAGCGAGAATGCCCGCGGCGACTTGGGGGCCACTGGGTCCGGGATTGGTTCCCGCTTGCCGCCAAGCCGGGGCCAACACTTCGCTTATTCCCCGGCAAGGGACGGCGTCGAGGATGCGTTTCGCGGTCCGCCGATCACCGTCGGGACGGCTGCACCCGCACGGAATTCAAGAATCCGGCGGGACGACACCGTTCGGGCGGACGAATTCCGTGCGCGAGCCGCCGGGAGACCGGCGCGTCCTTCCCGGCGTCGGCCCGCCCGAACCGCACCTCGTCGATCCCGTACCGACCATCCCGAGGGGGAAACCATGCCGTCCGCCCCGCACCGAGTTCTGCTCGCCGAGCCCCGGGGTGCCTGCGCCGGAGTGCACCGGGCCATCGAGACGGTGGAACGCGCGCTCCAGCTGCACGGCTCGCCCGTGTACGTACGCAAGCAGATCGTGCACAACGAGCACGTCGTGCGGGAACTGGAGGGCAAGGGCGCCCGGTTCGTCGACTCGGAGGAGGACGTACCGGCCGGGGCCGTGTGCGTCTTCTCCGCGCACGGGGTGTCCCCGCAGGTCCGCGACAACGCCCAGCGACGCGAACTGACGGTCATCGACGCGACGTGCCCGCTGGTGACCAAGGTCCACCAGGAAGCGGTCCGGTTCGCCCGTGACAAGGACACGCTGATCCTCATCGGGCACGTCGACCACGAGGAGATCGAGGGCACTTACGGGGAGGCCCCGGAGCGCACCGTCGTCGTCGGCAGCGTGGAGGAGGCCAGGCGGCTCGACCTCGCGCCGGGCACGTCGGCCGCGTATCTCACCCAGACCACGCTGTCGATGGACGACACGGCGCAGATCGTGGCCGTCCTCCACGAACGTTTCCCGACGCTGACCGGTCCGGCCAGTGCCGACATCTGCTACGCCACCCAGAACCGGCAGAACGCGGTGAAGGCCATCGCGGGCCGCAGCGACCTCGTCCTCGTCGTCGGCTCGGCCAACTCCAGCAACTCACTGCGCCTCGTGGAGGTCGCCCACGCCGCCGGCACCGACGCCCGGCTCCTGCCCGACCCGGACCTGCTCGACTCCTCGTGGCTGGAGGGCGTACGCACGGTGGGCCTCACGGCGGGCGCGAGCGTGCCCGACGTGCTGGTGGAACGGGTGCTGCACCGCCTGGCCGAACTGGGCTACCAGGACGTCGAGACGGAGGTGACGGCCACCGAGAACGTGGTGTTCAAACTTCCGCCGGAGCTGGAGGGATCAAGGGCGCCGGGGAACGCGGTACGACCGGGGCGGTCGGAGGCGGCAGGGGAGTCGGATGACGGTGCGGCGGCGGTCGGTGAGCGTGGCGCTGTCGACGAGGAGACCTGCGCCAAGCTGCTGGACCGCGTCGACCGGCGCATCGAGGAACTGCTGAGCGCCGAGGAGGCACGCTGGAGCGCCGTGGACGCCCGGGTGGCGGTCCCGGTCGCCGCCGTCGCCGAGCTGGTCGCGGCGGGAGGCAAGCGGCTGCGTCCGCTGTTCTGCGTCACCGGCTATCTGGCGGCCGGTGGCGGCACGGACGACGACACGGTCGTCGACGCGGCGGCGGCGCTCGAACTGCTGCACGCGTTCGCACTCATCCACGACGACATCATGGACAACTCGCCCACCCGGCGGGGCACTCCGACCGTCCACGTCGCGTACACGGACCTGCACGCGCGGCGCGCCTGGGCGGGGGAGTCCCGCCGGTACGGGGAGAGCGTCGCCCTCCTCGCCGGGGACCTGGCACTCAGCTACGCGAACCGGCTCGCGGGCCGGCTGACCGGCCCGGCGGCGGAGGTGTGGCACGAGCTGGTCACGGAGATGATCATCGGCCAGCAGCTGGACATCGCCCTGGCCGCCGAGGTGGAACCGGACCCGGAGCTGGCCCGCTGGGTCGCGGTCTGCAAGTCCGGCCGCTACACCATCCACCGCCCGCTCGCCCTCGGCGCGGCCATCGCCGGACGCCCCGGGCTGCACGATGTCTTCGAGGCGTACGGGGTCGCGGCAGGCGAGGCGTTCCAGCTGCGGGACGACCTGCTCGACGCGTTCGGCGACGCGACGGTGACCGGCAAGCCGACCGGCCTGGACCTCGACGAGCACAAGATGACCCTGCTGATCGCGCTGGCCGCGGCCAAGGACCCGCGGGTCGCCCAACTGGTCGAGGACAGCCGCCACGCCGACTGGAACCCCGCCGAACTCCGCGCCGCCCTGCTCGCCTCCGGAGTGCGCGCGGACGTCGAGGAGCGGATCGACGCCCTGGTCGCCGACGCCCGCGCGGCCCTGACGGACGCCGGCCTGTCGCACCGCTGGCGGCTGCGTCTGGAGGAACTGGCCGACATGGTGGCCTACCGCGACCGCTGACGCCGTATCCGTACCCCGTACCCCCGCTCAGTCGGACGCAAAGGAAGACCTCATGGGAAGCACGTTGCTGGACAAGCTGAGCCACCGGCCGGACCCCGCGTCGGCACGTACGTCGCCGCACAAGCACGGCCTCTATCTCGGTGTCGTACCGGAGAGAGCCGCCCGCGTCCGCGGCGCCATGCCGCTCGTCCTCGACCACGACCTCGACGTCCTGCCGGAGGCCGGACGGCACCTGACAGTCCGTCAACTCGTGGGTCATGTAGCGGACATCGCCAACCGGTTCGCCGCCGGCGGGGTGCGCGCGGGCGGCCATGTGGTGATCTGCAAGGCCCCCAACTTCGACCTCTGGCTGCTGGCGACGGCCGTGGAGCGCACCGGCGCGGTCCCGGTCATGCTCTCGCAGCACCTGGACTCCGCGGCCATCGCCGCGCTGCTGGCCCGGCTGGAGCGGCCGCACCTGGTCACCGACGGACCCAAGCTCCGCTCCCTGACCGAGGACGGTGTGGCACTGGCCGAGCTGACCCGGGGCGTGATCGGTGTGGGCGACGCCGGTCCGGGCATGGGCGCGGTCGCGCTCGCCGGCCTGGACGGCACGGTGCCGGTACGGCCGGTCCTGCGCGGCCTGGACGAGCCGGCCATGATCACACACACCTCCGGCACCACGGGACTGCCCAAGCTGGTCGTGCACACGCCGCGCACGATGCGGTCCCGGCTGCGCCCGCAGTTGTTCCTGCTGGGGCTGATGAGGAAGCGGGGGACCGTCGCGATCCATATCCCCTTCGGCCACTCCCGGACGTTCGCGGCGATGTCGCTCTGCCTCCTCCAGGGGATGCCGCCGCTGCTGGTGAAGGACGGAACCCCCGACGCCGTCGCCGGGTTCTTCGCCGAACGCAGGCCCTGGCTGATCGAGGCGCTGCCCAACTCCTTCCTGGCCTGGGAGGAGTTGGCCGACGACGCGCGCCGCCCCTTCGCGTCGGTGAAGTACTTCAGCAGCACCTTCGACGCGATCCACCCGAGGACGGTCCGCCGGCTGCTGCACGCGTCCGCCCAGCGGGCGCAGTTCTTCCAGATCTACGGGCAGAGCGAGGTCGGCCCCGCGGCAGGCCGGCCGTACTACCGCCGGTTCGCCCATCGGATGGACGGCCGCTGCGTGGGCTACCCCCTGCCGGGCAGCGCCCGGGTGAGGCTGGTGAGCCGGGACGGCAGGCGGCCATCGAAGAGCAACCCCGGCTTCATCGACGTCCGTTGGGACGGGATAGCGAAGACGTACCACGGCGAGCAGGACCGTTACGACGCCAATGTGCACGACGGCTGGTGGCGTACCGGGGACGTCGGCTACCGCAGCTCGTTCGGCTGCCTGCACATGCTCGACCGCGAGTTCGACGAGATCCCCGGGGTGGGCAGCAGCCTGGAGATCGAGGACATCCTCCTGGACGAGCTGGCGGAGCTGGCCGAGGTCGTCGTGGTGCCGGGCCCCGGTTCCGACGCGGTCCCGGTCGTCTGCACCCACCACGACGAGCCGCTGGACCCGGACCGCTGGCGCGCCGCCACGGCCGCGTACCCGCAACTGGCGGATCCCGTCCAGATCCCGCTGGCCGAACTGCCGCGCACCGCGACGCTGAAGACCCGCCGGGTCGAACTCTCCCGCCGCCTCGAAGCCGGCCTGTAGAG
>NZ_JBHUZM010000203.1:0-10459 GCF_042667665.1 Streptomyces sp. NPDC057307
GCGTCGTCCCACGGCCCCAGGTCGAACGCCGTGCCACGGGAGGCGCCGCCTGTGCCGTCGGCACGGCCGGTTCTCCGCCTCGCGCGGCGTCGAACGGCGCACCCCGCGCCGGTCCGGTGGAATTTCGGCGGTCGGGCCGGGGGCGCCGCGGTGACCTCGGCCGCGTCGTCGGCGCCGGCCAAGTGCCAGGGGCCCGGCCACCGGCACGGCCGGGCCTCGCGCCTCGCGCCTCGCGCGGCACCGCGCCGGTCGGCCCGGACCGATCCCCGAAGCGCCGCCGGACAGGACCTAAGTCGATGTCCCCGCGACTTTGGTAGCCGTCCCCGCCCACCGGGCGGCGTGCCGCGCCCCACCTGCATAGATTGGTCGTATGACGCGTACGGAGTACCCCTGGCTGCTGCCTTCGGCCATGGCGGGGCCCGCCGGGCCCGATTCCGCCGGGAAGCGGGGCGGGCGGCGGCAGCGGCGGACCGTGCGGGACTGGGTCGTGGACCTGATCGTCTTCTTCTTCGCCGTCTTCGTCGGCATGCTCGCGCTGGACACGGCCGAGCAGGCGGGCAACAGCGAACCGCTCATCATGGCCGACCTGCTGATCGGCCTCGCGGCCTGCTGCGCGCTCTGGGTGCGGCGGCGCTGGCCGGTGGGGCTGGCCCTCTCCCTCGTCGTGGTGGAGGTCGTCGCGCCGACGGCGGTCGGGGCCGCCCTGGTGGCGCTGTTCGGCCTGGCCATCCACCGGCCGTTCAAGCCCGTGGCCTACGTCGCGGTCCTCGGCCTGATCGGCATGACCGGCCAGGCGTATCTGCGCCCCGACCCGACCATCTCCCATCTCTTCGCGGTCATCCTCGGAGCGCTCCTCATCCTGCTCGCGCTCGCCTGGGGCATGCTCGTACGGGCCCGGCGGCAGCTCGTCGTCGCACTGCGCGAACGCGCCGTACGCGCCGAGAACGAGGCCGCGCTCCGGGCCGAGCAGGCCCAGCGGCTGGCCCGCGAGGCCATCGCCCGCGAGATGCACGATGTGCTGGCGCACCGCCTGACGCTGCTCAGCGTCCACGCGGGCGCGCTGGAGTTCAGACCCGACGCGCCGCCTCCCGAGGTGGCCAGAGCCGCGGGTGTGATCCGCGACAGCGCCCACGAGGCGCTGCAGGACCTCCGCATGATCATCGGCGTGCTGCGCGCGCCGGGCGACGACGGCGAGCGCCCGCAGCCCACCCTCGTCACCCTCGACGCCCTGGTCGCCGAGTCCCGCGAGGCCGGGATGAAGGTGACCCTCGACAGCGGCGTCGACGACCCGGAGGCCGTACCGTCCGCCACCGGCCGTACCGCCTACCGCATCGCCCAGGAGGGCCTGACCAATGCCCGCAAGCACGCGCCCGGCACCGGCACCACCGTCCTGGTGAGCGGCGGACCGGGGGACGGACTCACCGTCGAGGTGCGCAACGAGGCGCCGCTCGGCCCGGTCCCGGCCGTGCCGGGATCCGGCCAGGGGCTGATCGGACTGACCGAACGCGCCACACTTGCCGGTGGCCGGTTCGAGCACGGCCCGACGGGCGACGGCGGATTCGCCGTCAGGGCCTGGCTACCGTGGTCCCCATGACCACCACGCCCGTCCGGCTGCTCATCGTCGACGACGACCCCCTCGTACGCGCCGGACTGACCTTCATGATGGGCGGTGCGGACGGTGTCGAGATCGTGGGGGAGGCGTCCGACGGCTCCGAGGTCGAGGCGCTCGTCCGCGAACGCGCGCCCGACGTCGTGCTCATGGACATCCGCATGCCCGTCATGGACGGCCTCACCGCCACCGAACTGCTGCGGGCGCGCGCCGGAGCGCCCGAAGTCCTCGTCCTGACCACGTTCCACGCCGACGAGCAGGTGCTGCGGGCGCTGCGCGTGGGCGCCGCCGGGTTCGTCCTGAAGGACACGCCCCCGGCCGAGATCGTCGCGGCGGTACGGCAGGTGGCGGCGGGCGAGCCCGTGCTCTCCCCGGCTGTCACCCGCCAGTTGATGCACCATGTCGCGGGGGCGCCGACCGGTGCGCGCAAGGACACGGCGACCGACCGGCTGACCCGGCTCGGGGAGCGCGAGCGGGAGGTGGCGCTCGCCGTGGGACGCGGCAACTCCAACGCGGAGATCGCGGCGGAACTGTTCATGAGCGTCCCCACGGTCAAGGCGCACGTGTCCCGCATCCTGGCCAAGCTCGACCTCAACAACCGTGTACAGATCGCCCTGTTGGTCCACGACGCGGACCTGGTGACGGACGGCGACTAGGCCGTGTCCGACACACCCCGCCCGGCGAGGACCACGCCCTGTCCGGAAAAGCTCCGCCCGGCGGCCCCGCCGGCCACCGGGTTCGGCGGTGTGCTTCGCGGCGACGTAACCTGACGTGATGACTGTCGTCGACCTGGGCGCGTACGGGCCCGATTTCACCGCCGATCCGTACCCGTACTACGCGAAACTGCGCGAGTCGGGACCGGTTCACGAGGTCCGTACCCCGCACGGCGACCGGTTCTGGCTGATCGTCGGGCACCGGGAGGCGCGTGCCGCGCTGGCCGACCCCCGGCTCCGCAAGTCACCGGCCACCGTCGGCTCCACCATGCTGGACGAACGGGTCATCGGACCGAATCTGCTGGTCGTGGACCCGCCGGACCATACCCGGCTGCGCAAGCTCGTCGCCCGCGAGTTCACCGCTCGCAGGGTCGCCGCCTTACGCGAGCGGATCCAGTCGCTCACCGACGGGCTGATCGACGCCATGCTCCCGGCCGGGCACGCCGACCTGGTCGATTCGCTGTCGTACCCGCTGCCCATCACGGTCATCTGTGAACTGCTCGGTGTCCCCGTGGCCGACCGTGAGGTCTTCCGTGCCTGGTCGGTGGAGATCGTCGCACCCGACAGCCCCGCGTCCGAGTACACGGCCGTGCATGAACTCGGCGCCTATTTCGACGAGTTGATCGAGGACAAGCGCTGCGCGGGCCCCTCCGACGATCTGCTCTCCGCCCTGCTGCGTACCCGCGCCGAGGACGGCGACCGGCTCTCCGCCGCCGAACTGCGCGCCATGGCCTACCTGTTGCTGATCGCCGGTCATGAGACGACGGTCAACCTCATCACCAACGGCATGCGTGCCCTGCTCGCCCACCCCGACCAACTGGCCGCCCTGCGCGACGACTTCGGGCTGCTCGACGGCGCGATCGAGGAGATGCTGCGCTACGAGGGCCCGGTCATGAACGCCACCGCCCGCTTCACCGGCGAGCCCGTGACCGTGGGCGACACGGTCATCCCCGCCTACGAGCCGGTGCTGGTCGGCCTCGGCGCGGCCGGCCGCGACCCCGCGCGCTACCCGGACCCGGACCGCTTCGACATCCGGCGTACGGCGACGGCCACGGCGACCGGCGCCAAGGGCCAGAACCACGGACATCTCGCCTTCGGGCACGGCATCCACCACTGCCTCGGCGCGCCCCTCGCACGCCTGGAGGCCCGGATCGCGGTCCGTACCCTCCTCGAACGCTGTCCCGACCTGACCCTCGACCCGGACACGGGGCCGCTGGACTGGCTGCCCGGAATGCTGATCCGTGGGGTGCGGGGTCTGCCGGTGCGGTGGTAGGCATGACGGTGCGGGGTGCCGCAGTACGTTCCGGAGGAGTCCGACCATGCAGGAGTTCGACATCGCCCTGGCGCGGAAGGTGCTGGACAGCCAGCCTTTCAGCAGGCTGCTCGGTACCAGGGTCATGGTCTTCGGGGACGGCGAGGCGGAGCTGGAGCTGGACATCGTCGAGGACCTCCAGCAGCAGAACGGCTATCTGCACGGGGGAGTGCTGGCGTACGCGGCCGACAACAGCATCACCTTCGCCGCCGGCTCGGTGCTCGGCCCCGCCGTGCTGACGGCGGGCTTCTCCATCCAGTACATGCGTCCCGGCACCGGCCGCACGCTCGTCGCCCGCGCCTCAGTCGTCCACGCGGGCCGCCGGCAGGCCACGGTGCGCTGTGATCTGCTCACGGTCGCGGAGGACGGCACGGAGACGCTGTGCGCGGTGGCGCAGGGCACGGTGCTGCCGGTAAAGAAGCCCGGGTGAAGAAGCCCGGGTGAATCCCGGCTAGAGACCGCCCGGGATCTCCTCCAGCCGTACCGGCCGGTGCTCCAGCCGTGACAGCTCGCACGCCTCCGCGATCCGCAGCGCGTGCAGCGCCTCGTGCCCGTCGCACGGGTTCTCCAGCTCGCCGCCCACGACCCGGATGAAGGCGTCCAGCTCCGCCTCGTACGCCGGCGCGAACCGCTCCAGGAACCCCGGCCACGGGTTGTCGCAGCGCGGCGGACCCTTCGGCTCGGTCGAGGTGATCGGCGTACGGTCGTCGAGTCCGACCGCGAACTGGTCCCGCTCGCCCGCGAGTTCCATCCGTACGTCGTATCCCGCGCCGTTGCAGCGCGTGGCGGTGGCGGTGGCGAGCGTCCCGTCGTCCAGGGTGAGGACGGCGGCGGCCGTGTCGATGTCCCCGGCGTCGCGGAACATCGGCGGCCCCGCGTCCGAGCCGGTCGCGTACACCTCCACCACCTCGCGCCCGGTGACCCAGCGCATGATGTCGAAGTCGTGGACCAGGCAGTCCCGGTAGAGCCCGCCGGACAGCGGCAGATACTCCGGGGCCGGCGGCACGGGGTCGGAGGTGATGGCGCGTACGGTGTGCAGCCGGCCCAGCGCCCCGGACCGTACGAGATCGCGGGCCGCGCCGTAACCGGCGTCGAAGCGGCGCATGAAGCCCAGTTGCAGGACGGTGCCGGCGGAGTCGACCTCGGCCAGGGCGCTCAGCGTGCCCTTGAGGTCCAGCGCGATCGGCTTCTCGCAGAAGGCGGGCAGTCCGGCCCGCGCGGCGCGGCTGATCAGGTCGGCGTGGGCCGAGGTGGCCGAGGCGATGACGACCGCGTCCACGCCCCAGGAGAAGATCTCGTCCACCGAGGGGGCCGCCGTGGACCCCGTACGGTCGGCGACATGTGCGGCGCGTGCCGCGTCCGTGTCGGCGACGACGAGGGAGCCGACCTCGCGATGGCGGCTCAGCGCCTCCGCGTGGAAGGTGCCGATACGGCCGGTGCCGATGAGTCCGATGCGCATGGCCCCCAAGGTGGCCTTCGCCCAGTCGTCATGTCAAGCGTTTGTCCTGACATTTAGACCTGCTGATGATCTTTGTTCGGAAGGCGTCGGCCCCTGCCTGTCCCGCCCTCTTGTCCTGACAACCGAACTACAGGACTTTCCGTCAACATCTCACGGGGCTACGCTCGCCACCGTGTCCAAGCAGCCGGAACCAGAGCAGCCGAGCGGGTCGGCCCCCCAGGCCGCCGCGCTCCAGCTCGGTGTCGACCGCACCAGCCCGGTCCCGCTCTACTTCCAGCTCTCGCAGCAGCTCGAAGCCGCCATCGAGCAGGGCGGACTCACGCCGGGCAGCCTCCTCGGCAACGAGATCGAGCTGGCGGGCCGGCTCGGGCTCTCCCGGCCCACCGTCCGCCAGGCCATCCAGTCGCTCGTCGACAAGGGGCTGCTGGTACGCCGCCGGGGCGTCGGCACCCAGGTCCTGCACAGCAAGGTCAGACGCCCCCTGGAGCTGAGCAGTCTCTACGACGACCTGGAGGCGGCCGGCCAGCGCCCCGCCACCCGCGTGCTGCGCAACACGGTCGAACCGGCCACGGCACGGATCGCCGCCGCGCTCGGGGTCGAGGAGGGGGCGGACGTGCGGCTCGTCGAACGGCTCCGGTACGCCCACGACGAACCGATGGCCCGGCTGCGCAACCACCTCCCGGTCGAACTCCTCGACTGCGACACCGCACAGCTCGAATCCACCGGCCTCTACCGGATGATGCGCGCCGTCGGCATCACGCTGCACAGCGCGCGCCAGTCGGTCGGCGCGCGCGCCGCCGACGCCGAGGAGGCGCCGCTCCTCGGCGAGGCGACGGGCGCCCCGCTGCTCGCCATGGAGCGCACCACGTTCGACGACACGGGCCGGGCCGTCGAATTCGGCGACCACATCTACCGGGCCTCGCGGTACGTCTTCGAGTTCCAGCTCCTCGTCCGGCCGTAGCGCTGCTCCGCCGACCTCCGAGGCGCCTCCCGTAACGCTTCCGGACGTCCAATTCTTCGTAAGAATGTTCGGACAAAGTATTGACGGGGCCGCGCGTGCGCCGCTAGAACTCCCCCAGCCGCAACGGGGCGGCCGGGAGAGAAGGCGGATCCACCATGCGTACCAACCGAAAGGCGGCGGGCCGTACGGCGGCGGCGCTGCTCACCGCATGCGCGCTCGCCCTCGTCGCCGGATGCAGCGGCTCCGGCGGCAAGGACTCCGAGGACAAGGCCGACGACGGGGGAGGCGGTACGGCCGCCAAGACCCCGCGCATGAAGATCGCCATGGTCACGCACTCCGGCGAGGGCGACACCTTCTGGGACATCGTCCAGAGCGGCGCCAAGGTCGCGGCCGGCAAGGACAACGTCCAGTTCCTCTACGCGGCCAACAAGGAGGGCAAGGAGCAGGCCCAGCTGATCCAGAGCTACATCGACCAGGACGTCGACGGGCTCGTGGTCAGCCTCGCCAAGCCCGAGGCCGTCAAGGCCGTACTCGCCAAGGCCACCGCCGCCGGAATACCGGTCGTCACGATCAACTCCGGCGCCGAGTTCTCCGAGCCCTTCGGGGCCCTCAGCCATATCGGCCAGGACGAGGCCATCGCCGGTGAGGCCGTCGGCGAGGAGCTGAACAAGCGGGGGAAGAAGAAGGCGCTCTGCGTCATCCACGAGCAGGGCAACGTCTCGCTCGAAGAGCGCTGCGCCGGGGTCAAGAAGGCGTTCGAGGGCACCGTCGAGAATCTGAACATCGAGGGCACCAACATGCCCGCGTCCACCTCCTCGATCGAGGCCAAACTCCAGAGCGCCAAGGACATCGACACGGTCGTGACGCTCGGCGCGCCCTTCGCCGCCGCGTCCGTGAAGGCCAAGGAGAGCGCCGGTTCCGACGCCGAGATCAACACCTTCGACCTCAACGCGGACGTGGTCAAGCAGCTCAAGGCCAAGGAGATCGGCTTCGCCGTGGACCAGCAGCCCTATCTCCAGGGCTACCTCGCGGTGGACGAGCTGTGGCTCAACAAGAACAACGGAAACGTCATCGGCGGCGGAAAGCCCGTCCTCACCGGCCCCGCGCTCGTGACCGAGAAGGACGTCCCCGCGCTGGAGAAGTTCACCGCCCGCGGCACCCGATGACAGACAGGCGTCATCTCCCGATGACCTGCACATGTCCGTACCCGATGACCGGGCCCCGAACAGCCATGACCGATACTTGGGCCGCCGGGCCGGGACGTACCGTGCCCGGCGGTACCGGGAAGTACGGCAAGAAGGGCACGGCGTCGTGGCAAGTCGGACAGGGGTACGCGCGATGGGCGCGGTGCTGGCAGCGGTTCTCGGGGCGGCGTCCCTGGCGGGATGCAGCAGCACCGGCGGCAAGCGCGCCGAGGAACGGGCCGCGGCGGCCGAGGCCCGGGCACAGGGGCGGGCCGCGGTGAGCACCCCGAAGTGGACGGTCGCCATGGTCACCCACTCGGGAGACGGCGACACCTTCTGGGACATCGTCCAGAAGGGCGCGAAGCAGGCCGCGGTCAAGGACAACATCAACTTCCTGTACGCGCACAGCGACGAGGGCCAGCAGCAGGCGCAGCTCGTCCAGTCGTACATCGACAAGGGTGTCGACGGGCTGATCGTCACGCTCGCCAAGCCCGACGCGATGAAGGCCGTCGTGGCGAAGGCCACCAAGGCCGGCATCCCGGTGATCACCGTCAACTCGGGCTCCGAGCAGTCCAAGCAGTACGGCGCGCTCACCCATATCGGCCAGGACGAGTCCATCGCCGGTGAGGCCGTCGGCGACGAACTGGACAAGCGGGGCAGGAAGAAGGCCCTGTGCGTCCTGCACGAGCAGGGCAACGTCGGGCATGAGCAGCGCTGCGCCGGGGCGAAGAAGACGTTCGACGGCACGATGCAGAACCTGTACGTCGACGGCACCAACATGCCCGACGTCCAGGCGTCCATCGAGGCGAAGCTCCAGACCGACAAGAGCATCGACGCCGTCGTGACGCTCGGCGCGCCCTTCGCCGACACCGCCGTCAAGGCGAAGGAGACGGCGGGCAGCAAGGCCGAGATCGACACGTTCGACCTCAACGAGGCGGTCGCGGGCTCGCTCAAGGCCGGCCGGCTCGGCTTCGCCGTCGACCAGCAGCCGTATCTCCAGGGGTACGAGGCCGTCGATCTGCTCTGGCTCTACCGGTACAACGCCGATGTACTCGGCGGCGGGCGCCCGGTCCTCACCGGGCCGCAGATCATCAACCAGCAGGACGCCGCCGAGCTGGAGAAATACGCGGAGCGAGGGACCCGATGACCACAACCGCACCACCCGTGAAGGACCGGCCGGGCGACGGCGGGGGCGGCGGCCCGGCCCAGGACGAGCGGCTGCTGGGGAACTCGGCGCTGCGCAAGCTCCTCGGCAGGCCCGAACTGGGCGCGGTCGTCGGCGCCTTGGCGGTGTTCCTGTTCTTCTCCGTCGTCGCCGACTCGTTCCTCAAGACGTCCAGCTTCGGCACGGTCCTGTACGCGGCGTCGACCATCGGGATCATGGCGGTGCCGGTGGCGCTGCTGATGATCGGCGGCGAGTTCGACCTGTCCGCCGGTGTGCTGGTGACCAGTTCGGCGCTGATCTCCTCGATGTTCAGCTACCAGATGACGGCGAACATCTGGGTCGGTGTGTTCGTGTCTCTGCTGGTCACCCTCGCCGTCGGGGTGTTCAACGGCTTCATGCTGACGCGGACGAAACTGCCGAGCTTCATCATCACCCTCGGCACGTTCCTGATGCTCACGGGTCTCAACCTCGGTGTGACCAAGCTGATCAGCGACACCGTCTCCACCAAGAGCATCAGCGACATGGAGGGCTTCGAGTCGGCCCGTAAGATCTTCGCCTCCGAACTGACCCTCGGCGGCGTCGAGTTGAAGGTCACCATCCTCTGGTGGGCGGGCCTGGTCGCGCTGGCGACCTGGATCCTGCTCCGTACCCGCTTCGGCAACTGGATCTTCGCGGTCGGCGGCAACGCCGAGGCCGCCCGCGCCGTCGGTGTACCGGTCCGGCTGACGAAGATCGGCCTCTACATGGGCGTCGGCTTCTGCGCCTGGGTCTCCGGCCAGCATCTGCTCTTCTCGTTCGACGTCGTCCAGTCCGGCGAGGGCGTCGGCAACGAGCTGATCTACATCATCGCCGCGGTCATCGGCGGCTGTCTGATCACCGGCGGTTACGGCTCGGCGATCGGCTCCGCGGTCGGCGCGTTCATCTTCGGCATGACCAGCAAGGGCATCGTGTACGCGGAGTGGAACCCGGACTGGTTCAAGTTCTTCCTCGGAGCGATGCTCCTTCTGGCCACCCTGCTCAACGCATGGGTCCGCAAGCGCGCGGAGGCGACCCGATGAACAGCACGCCCGGCACGCCCGGCACCCCCGGCACACCCACGCCCGGCACGCCCAGCGGTGGTACGGCGACCACGACACCCCTGGTCGAGCTGGACGACGTCAGTAAGTACTACGGCAACATCCGCGCCCTCGAAGGCGTCTCGCTGGAGGTGCACGCCGGCGAGATCACCTGCGTCCTCGGTGACAACGGCGCGGGGAAGTCCACCCTCATCAAGATCATCGCGGGACTGCACCAGCACGACGCGGGCGAATTCCTCATCGACGGGAGGAAGACGACGCTCGGCTCGCCGCGCGAGGCGCTGGACCTGGGCATCGCCACCGTCTACCAGGACCTCGCCGTCGTACCGCTCATGCCGGTCTGGCGGAACTTCTTCCTCGGCTCCGAGCCGACGAAGGGCACGGGCCCCTTCAAGCGCCTCGACGTCGAACAGATGCGCCGCACCACCCGCGAGGAACTGCTGCGGATGGGCATCGACCTGCGCGACGTCGACCAGCCCATCGGGACCCTCTCCGGCGGCGAACGCCAGTGCGTGGCGATCGCCCGCGCCGTCCACTTCGGCGCGAAGGTCCTCGTCCTGGACGAGCCGACCGCCGCGCTCGGCGTGAAGCAGTCCGGGGTCGTACTGAAGTACGTCGCCGCCGCGCGTGACGCGGGTCTCGGCGTGGTGCTGATCACCCACAACCCGCACCACGCGTATCTCGTGGGCAACCGGTTCGTGCTGCTCAAGCGCGGTGTCATGGCGGGCAGCCACACCAAGGAATCGATCACCCTGGACGAGCTGACGCGCCAGATGGCGGGCGGCTCGGAGCTGGAGGAGCTGAGCCACGAGCTGGCGAAGGCCCCCACCCCGGCCCATCTCGGTGGCCGTCCGGTGGACGGCGGCGCACATCGGATGGACGAGGACGAGAACGGGAAGCCGCCCGGCGGCAGTGCCAAGCCCTGACCGACCTCCGCACCTTCCGGATGGCAGAATCGGCGGCGGTGGACAACCGTCCAC
>NZ_JBHUZM010000204.1:0-10285 GCF_042667665.1 Streptomyces sp. NPDC057307
CAGTCCCGGATCTCTCCGGGAGGCGACAGGCCCTCCTCTGTCAGGTCCTGCGGTCGGACGCGTCCTCGTCCGACTGGTTCAACTCGTCCGACTCGTCTGACTCGTTCGACGGGTCCAACTAGTCCGACGACAGCTTCGGCTTCGGCCGCCACACCACCAGCGCGCTCGTCTGCTGCACGTCCTGATACGGCACCAGGTCCCGCCGGTACGACGCGTGGACCTGGGCCTCGCGCTGGCGCATCGCCGCCGCCGCGCCGTCCACCGCCGCACCGAGTTCGGCCACGCGCGCCTGGAGCGCCGCGACCTGGTTCTCCAGCTCGATGATGCGCTTGATGCCGGCCAGGTTGATGCCCTCGTCCTGCGACAACTGCTGCACCTGGCGGAGCAGTTCGATGTCGCGCGCCGAGTAACGCCTGCCGCGGCCCGCCGTACGGTCCGGCGAGACCAGGCCCAGCCGGTCGTACTGGCGCAGCGTCTGCGGGTGCAGCCCCGACAGCTGGGCCGCCACCGAGATGACGTACACCGGTGACTCTTCGGTCAGCTCAAAGGCTCGGTTGAACGATGAGTGCGGTCGACGCCGCCCGACCCCGTCCATTGGAGTCACGCTCCCTTCGCTGCCTGGAACAGCTCGTCCCGTGGGTTCTCCCCCACGGTCGCCTTCCGGTAACTCTCCAGCGCGTCACGGGCCTCGGCGCCGAGATCCTTGGGGACGACCACCTCGACGGTGACCAAGAGGTCGCCACGGCTGCCGTCCTTACGTACGGCACCCTTCCCCCGGGCGCGCATCGTACGGCCGTTGGGCGTGCCCGCGGGCAGTTTCAGGGTGACCGGGGGGCCACCCAGCGTCGGGACCTTGACCTCGCCGCCGAGCGCCGCCTCCACGAAGGTGACCGGCACCGTGACGGTGAGGTTGTCGTCCTTGCGGCCGAAGACCGGGTGCGCGCCGACGTGGACCACCACGTACAGATCGCCGGCCGGACCGCCGCGCTCGCCCGGGGCTCCCTTGCCGCGCAGCCGGATCCGCTGGCCGTCGCTGACGCCGGCGGGGATACGGACCTGCATGGTCTTCGAGGACCGGGCACGGCCGCTGCCCTTGCAGACGTCGCACGGGTCCTGGGCGATCAGCCCACGGCCCTTGCAGTCCACGCACGGGTCGGTCAGCGAGAAGCCGCCGCCCGTGCCGCGCGACACCTGTCCGGTGCCGACGCAGGTCGGGCAGACCCGCGGCGAGCCGTTCTTGTCGCCGGTGCCCGAACACGCCTTGCAGGGCGCCTGGCTGGACATCCGCAGCGGAACCGTGGCCCCGTCGACCGCCTCGGTGAAGCTGAGCGTCACCTCGGACTCGATGTCCTGGCCGCGGCGCGGCTGCGTGCGCGTACCGGTGCCGGGACCGCCTCTGTTGAAGAGGCCGCCGAACACGTCCCCGAGTCCGCCGCCGAAGCCGCCGGCGCCGCCCTGGCCGCCCTGCGTCCCTCCGCCGCCCTGGGGGCCGCCTCCGAAGAGGTCGCCCAGGTCGAAGTTGAAGGACCCGCCGTTGCCGCCGGCGCCGGGACCGGCCCGGAAGCCGCCCCCGTTGCCGAAGAGCGAGCGTGCCTCGTCGTACTCCTTGCGCCGCTTGGGGTCGCCGAGCACGTCGTTGGCCTCGGAGATCTCCTTGAAGCGCTCCTCGGCCTTGGCGTCACCCTTGTTGGCGTCCGGGTGGAACTCGCGGGCGAGTTTCCGGTACGCCTTCTTGATCTCGGCCTCGGTGGCGTCCTTGGGGACGCCGAGAACCTTGTAGTAGTCCTTCTCCACGAAGTCCTTGGTACTCATTCCCGACGTCCCTCCTCACTGCCCGTCATGCGTGCCGCATGCGTACTGCCTGTCATGCGTACTGCCCATCCGTACCGCCGTCGGCCCGTCCCGAACCGCCGGTCCGCACGTCAGCCCTCGTCCGGGCCACCGCTCTCCTCGTCCGTGTCCGGCTCGTCGGCGCCCGACGCCTTCTCCCCGGGCTGGGCCCCCGGCTGGGGCTCCGCCACGGCGACGCGAGCGGGCCTGATGGTCCGCTCGCCGAACCGGTACCCAGGCTGCAGGATCGCGACGCACGTGTCCTCGGTGACATCCGGTGCGTAGCTGTGCATCAGGGCTTCGTGGATCGTCGGGTCGAAGGGCTCGCCCTCCTTGCCGAACTGCTGGAGGCCCATCTTCGCGGCCACCGTCTCCAGCGATTCCGCCACCGACTTGAACCCGCCCACCAGCTCGGCGTGCTCCCGGGCGCGCCCGATGTCGTCGAGCACGGGCAGCAGCTCGGTCAGGAGGTTCGCGACAGCGATCTCCTTGACCGTGACCCGGTCCCGCTCGACCCGGCGGCGGTAGTTCTGATACTCGGCCTGAAGCCGCTGGAGATCTGCGGTGCGCTCACCGAGCGCCATACGGACCTGGTCCAGCTGAGCGATCAGCGCGGTCTGTGTTGCGTCTTGCTGTACGTCCCCCGCCGGGGGGGCCGCCGGGCCCGGCTCCTTGGCGGAGTCCGGCTCGGCGGCCTTCGGCGCGGCGTCTTCGGGGGTGGCGCCTGAAGGGACGTCGGGCTCCTCTTCGAAGCCCGGAGTCTCCTCCGTCACGCGGCACCGTCCTTCTTGGGCTTCTCGTCGTCGACGATCTCGGCGTCCACGACGTCGTCCGCGCCGTCGGTGCCGCCGGCGGGACCGGCCTGCTCCGTGCCCGGGGCGTCGTTGCCGGCGCCGTCGGCCTGCGCGTTGGCGTACATGGCCTGGCCGAGCTTCTGCGAGACGGCCGCGACCTTCTCCGTCGCCGTGCGGATCTCGGCCGTGTCCTCACCCTTGAGCTTCTCCTTCAGCTCGCCGATGGAGGTCTCGACCTCTTCCTTCACGTCACCGGGGACCTTGTCCTCGTTGTCCTTGAGGAACTTCTCCGTCTGGTAGACGAGCTGTTCGGCCTGGTTGCGGGTCTCGGCGGCCTCGCGACGACGGTGGTCCTCGTCCGCGTACTGCTCGGCCTCTTCGCGCATCCGGTTGACCTCGTCCTTCGGCAGCGAGGAGCCACCGGTGACGGTCATCTTCTGCTCCTTGCCGGTGCCGAGGTCCTTCGCGGCCACGTGCATGATGCCGTTGGCGTCGATGTCGAAGGCGACCTCGATCTGCGGCACACCGCGCGGGGCGGGCGGCAGACCGGTCAGCTCGAACATTCCGAGCTTCTTGTTGTACGCCGCGATCTCGCGCTCGCCCTGGTAGACCTGGATCTGCACCGACGGCTGGTTGTCCTCGGCCGTCGTGAAGATCTCGGAGCGCTTCGTCGGGATCGTCGTGTTGCGCTCGATGAGCTTGGTCATGATGCCGCCCTTGGTCTCGATACCAAGAGACAGCGGGGTGACGTCGAGCAGCAGGACGTCCTTGACCTCGCCCTTGAGGACACCGGCCTGGAGCGCGGCACCGATGGCCACGACCTCGTCCGGGTTGACGCCCTTGTTGGCGTCACGGCCGCCGGTGAGCTCCTTGACAATCTCGGCGACGGCGGGCATACGCGTGGAGCCGCCGACCAGGACCACGTGGTCGATCTCGGACAGCGCGATACCGGCGTCCTTGATGACGTTGTGGAACGGAGTCTTGCAGCGCTCCAGCAGGTCGGCCGTCAGCTGCTGGAACTGCGAGCGCGTGAGCTTCTCGTCCAGGTGCAGCGGGCCTTCGGCGGACGCCGTGATGTACGGCAGGTTGATCGTGGTCTCGGTGGAGGACGACAGCTCGATCTTCGCCTTCTCCGCGGCCTCGCGGAGACGCTGGAGAGCCATCTTGTCCTTGGCCAGGTCCACGCCGTGACCGTTGGCGAACTGCTTCACCAGGTAGTCGACGACACGCTGGTCCCAGTCGTCACCACCGAGGTGGTTGTCACCGTTGGTGGCCTTCACCTCGACGACGCCGTCACCGATCTCCAGGAGCGACACGTCGAAGGTGCCGCCGCCGAGGTCGAAGACGAGGATCGTCTGGTCGTCCTTGTCGAGCCCGTACGCCAGCGCGGCGGCCGTCGGCTCGTTGACGATACGCAGGACGTTGAGGCCCGCGATCTCGCCGGCCTCCTTCGTGGCCTGGCGCTCGGAGTCGTTGAAGTACGCCGGGACGGTGATGACCGCGTCCACGACCTTCTCGCCGAGGTAGGACTCCGCGTCGCGCTTCAGCTTCTGAAGGACGAACGCGGACATCTGCTGCGGGTTGAAGTCCTTGCCGTCGAGATTGATCTTCCAGTCGGTGCCCATGTGGCGCTTGACCGACCGGATGGTCCTGTCGACGTTCGTGACTGCCTGGCGCTTGGCGACCTCTCCGACGAGCACCTCGCCGTTCTTGGCGAAGGCGACGACGGACGGCGTGGTCCTGGCGCCTTCGGCGTTGGTGATGACGGTGGGCTCGCCGCCTTCGAGAACGCTGACGACGGAGTTAGTCGTGCCCAGGTCGATGCCGACCGCACGTGCCATTTCGATTCCTCCAGCTGACTTGAGTGGAACAGACTCAAGGATGCACGACTGATCCTCATGCGTCAACAGAGCTGAGTCGAGCAGACTCAACTATCGTGCGGCCCGACTTCCGGGAACGACAGGGAAACGGCGCGGTTCCCGCAGGTCCGCGCGCCTTCGGAACTTCTCTCACCCACTACGACACCATCGGTCGGCAAGCGTTACGCAAAAGCCCCGATGTCGCCTACAACGGTCAGGGAGGTCCTGTGGTTCCGAACCCGCGTCCGGACCTGGATCCGACCCCGACCCCGGACCCGACCCCGACCCCGGTCCTGGCTCGGGTCCTGGCTCGGGTCCGGGATCGGGTCCTGCGTCCGGCCCTGGATCTGGACCCCAAGCGCCTGCTCGACCTGACGCTCGGCGCCCTCCTGCTGATGCTGACGGCGCCCTTGCTGGCCGCCGTCGCCGCCGCCCTCACCCTGTCCAGGCGGCACCCCGGCGGCGCCTTCACCCACGAGCGCCGCGTCGGCCTGGACGGCCGTATCTTCACCGTCCACTCGCTGACCACTCGCCGCCATCGGCTCGACCTGCTGTCACGCCTGCCCCACGTCGTACGGGGCGAGATGTCCCTCGTCGGCCCCGCGCCGCTGGCACCGGGCGACCCCAGGACGGCCGCGCCCTGGCGGCAGTTCGTACGGCCGGGCCTCACCGGTCTCGCCCAGGTGCGCCGCCGCTCCCCATGGCCGTGGGACGAGCCCGCGCTGCTCGATCAGCACTATGTGGAGCACCACTGGATCGGCCTCGACCTGGCGATCCTCCTCCGTACACCGGCCGCCGCGGCCGCCCCGTACGGCGCGACCGCCGCCGCGCCACGGATCCCCGCTCAGGGTCACCTCAGCGACACAGATCACCGACCGCGCGGTTACAGTGCGGCGGGATAACTGGGTACCCTCAGCACAAACCGATTAAGTTACCGCTTAGTAGCACCCTTGGTAGTAGCCACGTCGGCAGCCACTGCCGACCGCCACCGCCGTGGTGCTGTTCTTCCCACCCTCGCAGGCCCGAGGAGCCCCCAATGCAACTCGCCGCGATCATCGTGTCGCTGGTGCTGACCGTGGTCGGTGTCGCGCTCATCGCCCGAGCCGGCGCCGAGATCTACCGGTTCGTGAAGCTCGGCTCGCCCGTCCCCGTCGGCAGCCGCACCGACGACCCCCGAGCACGCACGATCACCCTGGCCAAGGAGTTCCTCGGCCATACGCGGATGAACCGCTGGGGCGTCGTCGGCTTCGCGCACTGGTTCGTCGCCATCGGCTTCCTGACGCTCGGGCTGACCATCGTCAACGCGTACGGTCAGCTGTTCCAGGCCGACTGGATCATCCCGGGGATCGGCACCTTCCTGCCGTACGAGATCTACATCGAGTTCATCGCGCTGGCCACGACCGTCGGCATCCTCGTACTGATGGCGATCCGGCTGCTCAACCTGCCCTCGCGGGCCGGCCGCAAGTCGCGCTTCGCCGGCTCCACGGCCTGGCAGGCGTACTTCGTCGAGTACGTGATCCTCACCATCGGCCTCGCGATCCTCATCCTGCGCGGCCTCGAAGGCGCCCTGCACCACGTCGAGAGCTACGACGCGGCGTACTGGGTCTCGTATCCGCTGGTCCTGGCCTTCAAGGACCTCAGCCTCGGCACACTGCAGAACCTGGTCTATCTGACCGCCATGATCAAGCTCGGCGTGACGATGATCTGGGCGATCACCCTGGGCCTCAACACCACCATGGGCGTCGCCTGGCACCGCTTCCTCGCCTTCCCGAACATCTGGTTCAAGCGCGAGTCCGACGGCGGTACGGCGCTGGGCGCGCTCAAGCCGATGGTGTCGGACGGCAAGGAGATCGACTTCGAGGACCCGGGGGACGACGACGTCTTCGGCGTCTCGCAGGTCGAGCAGTTCTCCTGGAAGGGCATCCTCGACTTCTCCACGTGCACCGAGTGCGGCCGCTGCCAGTCGCAGTGCCCCGCCTGGAACACCGGCAAGCCGCTCTCGCCGAAGCTCCTGATCATGTCGCTGCGCGACCACGCGCACGCCAAGGCGCCGTATCTGCTGGCCGGCGGCGGCAAGACCATGGAGGGCGAGGAGAAGGCGTCGGCGGAGGCGTTGAAGGACGTGCCCGCGGCCGCCCTCGCCGAGGCCGAGCGCCCGCTGATCGGGACGCTGGAGGAGAACGGCGTCATCGACCCGGACGTGCTGTGGTCCTGCACCACGTGCGGCGCGTGCGTCGAGCAGTGCCCGGTCGACATCGAGCACATCGACCACATCGTCGACATGCGCCGCTACCAGGTGATGATCGAGAGCTCGTTCCCCTCCGAGGCCGGGACGATGCTCAAGAACCTGGAGAAGAAGGGCAACCCCTGGGGGCTGCAGAAGAAGCAGCGCCTGGAGTGGACGAAGGAGGTCGACTTCGAGGTGCCGGTCGTCGGCCAGGACGTCGAGGACCTCTCCGAGGTCGACTACCTGTACTGGGTCGGCTGCGCGGGCGCGCTCGAAGACCGCGCCAAGAAGACCACGAAGGCATTCGCCGAACTGCTGCACATCGCGGGCGTGAAGTTCGCGATCATGGGCGGCGACGAGAAGTGCACGGGCGACTCGGCCCGCCGCCTGGGCAACGAGCCGCTGTTCCAGCAGCTCGGCCAGGAGAACGTCGCGATGCTGAACATGGCGTACGGCGAGGACGACGAGGACGAGTCGACGCGCAGGCCGAAGTCCTCGAAGAAGATCGTCGCGACCTGCCCGCACTGCTTCAACACCATCGCCAACGAGTACCCGCAGCTCGGCGGCGAGTACGAGGTCATCCACCACACCCAGTTGCTGCAGCACCTCGTCGACGAGGAGAGGCTGGTCCCGGTGACCCCGGTCGAGGGTCTGATCACCTACCACGACCCCTGTTACCTGGGCCGGCACAACAAGGTCTACACACCGCCGCGCGAGATCATCGCGAAGGTGCCCGGCCTCCGTAACGAGGAGATGCACCGCCACAAGGAGCGCGGCTTCTGCTGCGGCGCGGGCGGCGCGCGGATGTGGATGGAGGAGCGGATCGGCAAGCGCATCAACAACGAGCGGGTGGACGAGGCGCTTTCGCTGAATCCGGACATCGTGTCGACGGCGTGCCCGTTCTGCCTCGTGATGCTGACCGACTCGATCAACGGCAAGAAGAACGACGGCCAGGCGAAGGAGTCGCTCCAGGTCGTGGACGTGGCGCAGTTGCTGCTCGACTCGGTGCGGACGCCTGCGGACCCGGAGGACTCCCCGGAGTCGGCGGCCGAGCCGGAACCGGAGCCGGCGACGTAACGCCTCGTGACGTAACGCCTTCTTAAGAAGGAGGGCCGGACCTGCCTCGGGGGCGGGTCCGGCCTTTTGGCTTGCTTGGGACGATCGGCCTGTGATCGCGATCGGTCCGTTTCCTTACCGCAACGCGCGAACTGGAGCATCATGTGGCAGCGATGTCAGGTGACCGGACAGAAATAACCAGACAGACAGATCAGACAGATCAGACAGAAGTAGGTGGATGAGGCCGTGCGGATACGTACCAGTGGCACCGGCGCGACGACAGCGGTGATGACCGCCGCCGGCCTCTGTACGGCGCTGGCCCTGCTGCTGACCGGCTGCAGCGGCTCGGACGGAGAGTCCGGCGGCGAGGCCGGCCGCGAGGCCAAGAACGGCGACACCGCGCCCCTCGCCGGCCACGCCTCCGTACCGAAGCGCCCCGTCCCCCGCGGCGACGGCAGCAAGGTCCCGGCCGACTTCAACGGCGACGGCCTCCGCGACCTCGTACTGAACGACCTGGTCAAGGCCCCCGACGCGGTCCAGGGCGACGACGCGGGCATCGGCATCGTGTACGGCTCCGACTCACCGCGCGGCGTCGACCCCGCCGTACGCCAGACGCTGAGCCCCGCCGCCAACGGCGCGGCCACCGACGGCGTCCTCCCGGCCGCCTTCGACGCGGCGGCCGGCTGCGACCTCGACGGAGACGGCTTCGCCGACCTGGTCGTGAGCACGGACCCGCCGTACGACGGCCTCGGCCGCCCGCCCGTGCCCCTCCAGCTTCTCTTCGGCGGCCCGGACGGCATCACGGGCAAGGCGGTCGTCCTGAAGATCCCCGCCAAGGCGCGTTACGGCGACGACTGGCCCGACCACCCGGTCTGCGGCGACTTCGACGGCGACGGCAAGCCGGACCTCGCCGTCTCCGCGAGCGCGGGCCAGGTCAGCTACCTGCGCGGCCCGTTCAGCCGCGCGGGCGCCCCCAAGGCCGCCACGGCGCCGATCCCCGGCGGCGGCCCCGTCCTCTACGCCCCCACGGGCAAGGCGGACACGGACGCCGACGGCTACGACGACCTCGTGCACGCCACCCGCACCCACGAGCCCGGCAAGGCCGCCAAGGGCAAGCTGCTGCTGGGCGGCCCGCAGGGACCGGACGAGGCGGGCGGCACGTACACCTTCAAGGCGGTCGCGCTCCCGCCCGCGCCGAGGCTGCCGGGCGCGGACGGCGAGCCCACGACCGACCTCCTGGAGTCGGCGGACTTCACCGTGACGCGCACGCACCAGGGCGAGGAGAAGGATCTGATCGCGCTGTACCCGTCGGAGAAGGGCGGGAAGGGCGGCAAGGCGGCGGTGCGCCCGGTGCTCACCTTCAGCACGTCGATCTTCCTCAAGTAGGCGGACGGGCCACGGCGCCGCCTCCGCCCTGCGGCAAGCCCCCCAGGGTCCCCTTAGGGGATGTCACAGCTCGGCCGCAAAGGCTGGCCTGTTCCAGCTCCTCCAGCCCCGGGCCCGCCCGAAGCGGGTACGTTCGGTGACGTGGCTGGATTCAGGATCGGACGCGGCCGGGACAACCGCACACGTCAGCAGGACCCGCAGCAGCAGCCGTACGGACGGCAGGCGGCGCCCCCTCCGCAGTACGGAGGCGGGCAGCCGGCACCCCCGTACGGCAGACAGCCGGGTCCTCCGCAGCAGTGGCCCCCGGCGGGCGCCGGACACCCCGGCCCCCAACAGGGCGGTTACGGCTACCCCGGACCGGGCGGACACGGCGGTCAGCAGGGCGGACACGGCGAGCCCGAGTACTTCGGCGACCCGTACAACCAGCAGCACGGCGCCGGCGGCGCCCAGGACCCGTACGCCAACAACCCGGGTCACACGCAGCAGTTCAGCGTGGACGAGAGCGGCTACGGCGACGGCGCGACGTACCACGCGGGCGCGGCGCCCGCCCCGTCCGGCCCGCGCCTGCACTGGAAGCAGTTGCTGAGCGGGATCGTGCTGCGCCCGAACGCGACGTTCTGGCAGATGCGCGACTACCCGGTCTGGGGCACCGCGCTGGTCGTGACGTTCCTCTACGGTCTGCTCGCCATCTTCGGCTTCGACGGCGCCCGCGAGGAGGCGATCAACGCCACCCTCTCGACGGCCATCCCGTACGTCCTGACGACGGCCGTGGCCTTCGTGATCGGCGGTCTGATCCTCGGCGCGGTCACCCACACCCTGGCCCGCCAGCTGGGCGGCGACGGCGCCTGGCAGCCGACGGTCGGCCTCTCGATGCTGATCATGTCGGTCACGGACGCACCGCGCCTGGTCTTCGCGCTCTTCCTGGGCGGCGAGAACTCCCTGGTGCAGATCCTCGGCTGGGTCACCTGGATCGCGGCGGGCGCGCTGTTCACGGTGATGGTGAGCAGGTCGCACGACCTGCCGTGGCCGAAGGCGCTGGGCGCGTCGGCGATCCAGCTGATCGCGCTGCTGTCGCTGATCAAGCTGGGCACGATCTGACGGATACGGGGGGGGAGCCGCCGTCCCGCGGGACC
>NZ_JBHUZM010000205.1:0-10183 GCF_042667665.1 Streptomyces sp. NPDC057307
CCCCCCTCGTTCGGCTGCGCTCAGCTCAGCGCCGGCGGCTCGGCGTCCGGCCTGCCCGACCAGTCGAGGCAGAGCACGAGCGCGTCGTCCGTCGTGTCCGCCTTGCGGAACTCGGCCAGCGCGCGCAGCAGGGCGCGCGGCGCCGACGCCGCCGGAAGCAGACTGGTGGAGTTGATCGCGCGGGCCAGCGCCTGCTTGCCGTACTGCTCACCGTCCGGCGAGAGCGCGTCGTACACCCCGTCGCTCACCATGAGCAGCCGGTCGCCCGGCAGCAGGTGGAACTCCTGCGCCTCGTAGTGGGACTCCTCGAACATGCCGAGCGGCAGCTGCGCTTCGAGAGGGATGCGTTCGACCGTACGGCCGCGTCTTCGCCACAGCTGCGGCGAGCCCGCGTCCACGACCTCCACGCGGCCCGTCGCCAGGTCGAAACGCATCAGCAGAGTCGACACGTGCGACGCGCCCCGGTGCTGCTCGTAGAGCGCCTGGTCGGCGAGGGCCGCCTGGCCGGCGATGTCGAGGCCGGAGCGGCGCGCGTTGCGCAGGGCGTTGACGGCGAGGTTGCTGAGCAGGGACGCCTGGATGCCTTCGCCCATGCCGTTGGTGACGGCGACGGTCAGCTCGTCCGCGTCGGCGGCCCAGTCGAAGTTGTCCCCGTGAATGGCGTAGGCCGGTTCCAGCTGGGCGCCGATGGCGAACTCCTCGGCGGTGCAGGCGCGTGCGGGAAGCAGTTGCCACTGCATCTCGGCCGCGAGCGTGAGCCGGCTGATCCGGCGGGCCCGCTGGTAGGCGTCGGTGTCCCGTTCGGCGACCAGGATCTCGTGGCCCAGCAGATCGGCGACATGTGCCAGCTCGTCCACGGCCTCCGGGGTGGACCGGTCACCGGGCAGCCGCACGGAGAGGATGCCGGTCCGTTCGCCGCGGACGGTCACCGGCAGATGGTGGTCCACGGCGTCGCCGTGTCTGACCTGCTGCTCACGCGGTTCCTGGCTGCCGAACGCCCGCCCCTCGGGGCTGTTGTACAGGGAGAGCGACTGTTCCTTGCCCGGCAGCGGGTCGTACGGGGTGAGGACCGTGGCGCCGTAGTCGGCGAGGAACAGTTGCACGCGCGTGGCGCCGTGCGAGGCGGCGAGCGCGTCGCGGACCCTGTCCACGAGCGCGTGCGGCGCGGCTGCCCGCACCGATCTTCCGAGTACGTCGTCGCGTTGCGTCACGGTCTCTCAAACAATCTTGGTAGGGGGACGGGGGTGGCCTCACGGACCGCCTCGCGGGCGGACTCGGAGGCGGGGCAGAGCTGACAGAGGTCGCCGTCGGGTGACACAGTGGACGGATGTCCCCCCTCACCGGCCAGCCGCGTCCGCGCGAGAAGACGTCCGAGGCCGCTCGTGCCGCCTCGGAGCTCCTTGAGGTGTTGTGGGGGCGCGGACAGGAAGCGGCGCCGTCGGGAACGGTGTCGCCCTCGCAGCTCAGGGCCCTGCTCGTGCTGGAGAAGTACGACGGGACGAACCTGCGCTCGCTGGGCAAGGCACTCGGCTCCCGCCCCCCGTCCGTCAGCCGGCTGTGCGACCGGATGGAGGCCCTGGGCCTGGTGGAGCGGCGCACCAGCACGACCAGCCGTCGTGAGGTGGAGCTGCGGCTGAGCCCGCGCGGACGCAAGGTGCTGGACGAGCACCGGGCGATCCGGGCGCGGGAGGTCAGCGCCGTACTCGACGGCATGGACGCATCGGCGGTGGCCGCGCTCACG
Source organism: Streptomyces sp. NPDC057307 (assembly GCF_042667665.1). Taxonomy (NCBI): domain Bacteria; kingdom Bacillati; phylum Actinomycetota; class Actinomycetes; order Kitasatosporales; family Streptomycetaceae; genus Streptomyces; species Streptomyces sp. NPDC057307. The sequence continues at coordinate 1,742 of NZ_JBHUZM010000205.1, forward strand.
GAGGGGCTGACCGCGTTCCACGCGGCGGCGTCCGCCCGGCTCGACGCGGCGGCCGAGGCGCGCCCCACGGACGACCGGGGCTCGGCGGCGAACAGCGCCTGACGTCATCGCGCCCCATTTCCGCGTGCGAGTGGTGGATGGTGCGGGGTTCGGAGTGCGGGTCCCGCCAATAATGTTTACGTAGGGCAACAGTCTCTGTTGTGAAGTTTAACAGCGCGGCGAGTCCGTCTCAGAACGCGCGCGGCAGCTTGACCACGGTCACGAAGAAGTCGTCGATCTGCTGGACCGCCTTGATGAACTGTTCGAGGTCGACCGGCTTGGTCACATACGCGTTGGCGTGCAGCTTGTAGCTGCGGAGAATGTCCTCCTCGGCCGCCGACGTGGTCAGGACGACGACCGGGATGGAGCTGAGGTCCGGATCGGACTTGATCTTCTCCAGCACCTGCCGGCCGTCGTACTTGGGCAGATTCAGATCGAGCAGGATGAGATCGGGGCGCGGCGCCTCGATGTGCTCCTCGCGCTGGTAGAGGAAGTCCAGGGCCTCCAGACCGTCCCGTACGACATGCAGGGTGTTGCCGATCTTGTTGTCCTCGAACGCCTCCCGGGTCATGAGTTCGTCGCCGGCGTCGTCCTCGACGAGCAGGATTTCGACGGGCCGAGGCTGGGGCGAGGTGCTCATACGGTGCTTCCTTCGGTGGTGGTGACCGGCGGTGCGGTGGTGACGTCCGGCGAGGGCGGCTCGACGGCCGCGGGCCGCGGCTGTTCTACGGGGAGGGTGAAGGCGATGCGTGTGCCGTCGGTGTGGGTCGTGTCGATCCAGATGTGCCCGCCGCTGTGTTCGACGACCTTCTTGCACAGCGACAGACCGATACCGGTGCCCGCGTACGCGTCCCTGGCATGCAGCCGCTGGAAGATGACGAAGACCTTCTCGGCGAACTCCTCGGCGATGCCGATCCCGTTGTCGGTGACGGTGAACGTCCAGGAGTCGGCCCCCTCCACCCGGTCGACGGTGATGCCGATACGCGGATCCCGGTCGGGGCGGCGGAACTTGACCGCGTTCCCGACGAGGTTCTGCCAGAGCATCGTGAGCAGCGTCGGGTCGCCGACGACCTCGGGCAGCTCGGCCGGGCGCTCGATGACGGCGCCGCTCTCCTCGATCGTCGCCGAGAGATTGCGTACGGCGCGGTCCAGGGCCGCGTCGAGGGCGACCGGTTCCTGCGCGTCTTGGACCCGGCCGACGCGGGAGAAGGTGAGCAGGTCGTTGATCAGGACCTGCATGCGCTTGGCGCCGTCGACGGCGAAGCCGATGTACTGCGTGGCGCGGTCGTCGAGCTGGTCCCCGTACCGCTTCTCCAGCAGCTGACAGAACGAGGCGACCTTGCGCAGCGGCTCCTGGAGGTCGTGCGAGGCGACGTACGCGAACTGCTCCAACTCGGCGTTGGAGCGCCGCAGTTCCACCGCGCTCGCGTCCAGCTCGGCGGCCTGCCGGGCGAGTTCACGCTCGTCGCTCCGGGAGGTGGCGAGTTCGCTGACCACCCGGAGCCGCATACCTTCCACGGCCGCCGCGAGGGTCCGCAGATCGGCCGGCCCGTGCGCGGGGATCGCGTGGTCGAAGTCCCCGTCGGCGACGCGCCGGGACGCGGTGCGCACGGTGTCCAGCGGCCGTACCACCGTGAAGTGCACGAGGACGGTGATCGCCACCCCGGTCAGCAGGAACGCCACCAGGGCGGCGATCAGCGCCCGGTCGCGGTCGGTGCGGGCCTCGGCGAACGCGGCCCGCGCGTCGCGCTGTTCCTGCCCGAGGTGCTCCTGCTGGGCGTCGAGCGCCGCGCGGACCCGGTCGAAAGCCTGCTTGGCCTCGGTCACCGAGAGGGCGTCGTCTCTCGACCCGCCCGCCAGCGCCGGGTCGGCGAACTCGGTGCGCCAGTCGTGCGCCGCCCGGTCGACCGCCCGCAGGTCGGCCACCGGCCGGTCGAGTCCGTCGACCAGGTCGGCGAGCCGTTCGCGCGCCGCCGTCTCGTCGGTGAGGCCGCGCCGGTACGGCTCCAGCAGGTCCTCGTCCCTGGTCAGCTGGTAGCCGCGGACGCCCGTCTCCTGGTCCAGAAGGGCGGCCTGGAGCCGGAATGCCTGGGTACGGGCCGGGGACACCTCGTCGATCAGGTGGTCGCCGGTCTCGGTGGTGCGCGCGAGCGTGGCGGCGGCCACCGCACCGGCGACCAGCGTCATGGCGCAGAGGGCGGCGACGGCCAGCAGGAACCAGCCCTGGACGGTGAGCCGCCGGAGTATCCGGACCCGGTGGCCGAACGGCGGGTGCGGCGCCTGGGCGGGGGGTCGCGTGGTGTCGGACATCAGGTGGCACCGTTCCATTCGAGGTGAAGCACGGCGACGTCGTCGGCCAGGCCACCGCCGCTCGCGGCGAGGGTCTGCGCGGCGTGGATCAGCGTGTCGACGAACGTCTCGGCCGCTTCGTGCGCGTGACGCCGGGCGAGTTCCAGGAGCCCGTGCTCCCCCAGCCGTTCGAAACCGGTGCCGATACGTCCCTCGATGAGCCCGTCGGTGAACATCATCACCGCGCCGTGCCGGTGGACGGGGACGGCGGTCACGGGCCAGGACGCCCGGCCGGGCAGCAGGCCGAGTACGGGACCGCCCGGCACCTCCTCCAGGCGCACGCCGCCCTCGGGCGACCGGATCAGCACCCCGGGGTGGCCGGCACGCTGCACTTTCATGTGGTTCTCGGCCGGCAGCCGGGTCAGACAGGTGAGGGTCGCGAAGATCTCGGGACCGGACCGTTCGGCGACGAGAATCTGTTCGAGCAGCGCGAGGAGTTGCTGGCCCCGGGCGCCCGCCAGGACGAAGGAGCGCCATGCCACCCGCAGACACACACCGAGCGCCGCCTCGTCGGGCCCGTGCCCGGAGACGTCGCCCACGACCGCGTGGGTCATACCGTCGGGTGTCTGGACGACGTCGTAGAAGTCGCCGCCGAGCAGCGCCTGGGAGCGGCCGGGCTGGTAGCGGGCGCATATGGCGACCGTCGAGTCGAGGAGCAGCGGGGTGGGCAGCAGCCCGCGCTCCAGGCGGGCGTTCTCCTGGGCGCGGAGCCGGCTCGTCTGGAGGGCGGACGCCGCCTGCTCGGTGTGCTTGCGCTGGATCGCGTAGCGGATCGCGCGGAGGAACAGGTCGGGCTCCACCCGCCCCTTGATCAGATAGTCCTGGGCCCCGGCCGCGACGGCCGCGAGACCTGCCTGCTCCTCGGCGAGCCCGGTCAGCACGACCACGGCCGCGCCGCCGGCGTGGACGAGGACCCGCTCCAGCGCTTCCAGCCCCTGGGCGTCCGGCAGATTGAGGTCGAGCAGGATGCACTGCGGCACCTCCGCCTCCAGCGCGACGACCGCCTCGGCCAGCGTCCTGGCGAGGCTCAGCCGCAGCGGGACCTCGCTGTCGGCCACGAGTTCCTCGACCAGGAGGGCGTCACCGGGGTCGTCCTCGATCAGCAGCACCGTGGGCGGACGCCCGTTCCACAGGGCGTCCGCCGCGTCGTCCCCCCGCGTCGTGTCCCTGCTCGCCGGGATGTGTCCCCGTACGCCGGGCGACGAAGAGGCGCCGGGTCTGCCTGAGGTGGATTTGACCGCTGTGTTCGGGCGGGTGCCCATGGCGCTTGTTCTCCTCTCGCCACGGGCGCCACGGCCCGTGGGACCGCCGGGTGCGTCCGGGTTGAGACTAAAGCGATCAGTTACCGCATGACAACATTTTCCCGGATCACCCTCAGGCGACCGCCTGACGACCACCCGACGACCACCGGGGCGGCCGTCGGGGCGACCCTCACACGACCCGCGCCCACCGGGCGGACGCGTGGTCCTCCCGCCGGCCGAGGGCCCCGTTAGACGCCCGGGAACATCGGGTACCTGTGCGCTGGCACGGTCGAAGCGGCTGCCCCGGAGTACCCGGAAGTGATCCTGACAGAGACGAGGACCGTACATGCGGATCGGTTACAAACTGGCCTCCGAGGCGTTCGGTCCGGCGGAACTGGTCCGGCAGGCGGTCCTCGCCGAGCGCGCGGGTTTCGACTTCGTCGAGATCAGCGACCACTTCCACCCATGGCTCGACAACCAGGGACATTCCCCCTTCACCTGGACCGTGCTGGGCGCGATCGCGGCGAAGACCGAACGCGTCGGTCTCGCCACCGGTGTGACCTGTCCGACCGTGCGCTACCACCCGGCGGTCATCGCCCAGGCGGCGGCGACGCTCGCGCTGCTCTCCGACGGACGCTTCGTTCTCGGCGTCGGGTCCGGCGAACGCCTCAACGAGCATGTCGTCGGCCCCGGCTTCCCCCAGGACGTCCGGACCCGCCACGAGTTGCTGCGGGAGGCCCTGGACATCATCCGGCTGCTGTGGAGCGGTGGCTACCGTTCGTACGAGGGCAGGCATCTGCGGGTCGAGGACGCGCGGATCTTCGATCTGCCCGACGAACCGCCGCTGATCGCGGTGGCGGCGAGCGGGCAGCCGTCGGCGCGTATCGCCGCCGAGCTGGGTGACGGACTGTTCGCCACCGAGGCGAAACCGGAGATCGTCCGGCACTACCACGACGCCGGCGGTGACGGGCCCCGCTACGCGGAGGTGTCCGTGGCGTGGGCGCCCGACGAGCACACGGCGGCGCGGGCCGCGCTGGACACCACGCGCTGGGCGGTGACCGGCTGGAAGGTGATGGGCGAGCTGCCCAACCCGGTCAACTTCGAGGCGGCCACGGCCACCGTCCGCGAGGAGGACATGCTGGAGGAGTTCGCCTGCGGGCCCGACCCCGCCCGGTACGTCGAGGCCGTCCGGGAATATGTCGACGCGGGCTTCGACCGGCTGGTCCTGATGAACGCGGGGCCGGACCCGGACGGCTTCCTCGACTTCTACGCGCGCGAACTCGACGAGCCGCTGCGGCGGCTCACCCCGAAGGGTCCACCGGCCTGAGCGCTCGCCGGAGTACCGGCCCGGGTTCCGGCCGGAGTTGTGACCGGAGCCGAGGCCGGAGCCGAGGCCCGAGCCGAGGCCGGATCGAACTGAAAGGGTTCAGCCGGGGGACCCAAATCGTCTGCCCGGCAAGGCAATGTGAGCGCGACACCTTGACGCGTCAGGAGCGCGCCCCTACTTTCACGCAATGAATCGATTCACTGTCGAATTGTTCTGGGGTTGACGTGATCAGTAGACGCCGCATGCTCACCACCACCACCGCAGCCGCACTGGGCACCTCCCTCGCCGCGGCCGCCACGCCGTCGGCGCAGGCCGCCGAGCAGGCCGCGGCGGGAGCCGCCGGCCCGGGCCGGGCAGGCGCACTCCGGGTCGGCGCGCCGACCGTCGAGTACGTACGCAATCCGTTGGGCCTCGACACCCCGAAGCCCAGGCTGAGTTGGCCTCTGCTGTCCGACACGGCGGGCCAGGCGCAGAGCGCGTACCAGGTCCGGGTCGCGTCGAGTCCCGACAAGCTGGCGAAGCCCGACGTGTGGGACAGCGGGAAGGTCGAGTCGGACCGCTCGGTGCTCGTGTCGTACGCGGGGCCCGCGCTCAAGCCGCTGACGCGGTATCACTGGTCGGTCCGGGTCTGGAACGCCGCCGGTGAGGTCTCCGGCTGGAGCGACAGCGCCTGGTGGGAGACCGGGCTGATGAGCACGGCGGCCTGGTCCGCACGGTGGATCGCCGCGCCGGCGGCGCTGAGCGGCGCGCCGACCCTGCGGGGCTCGTCCTGGATCTGGTTCCCCGAGGGCGAACCGGCGAACAACCTGCCCGCCGGGACGCGTTGGTTCCGCCGCGCCGTCGATGTCCCGGCGGGAGTCACGGGCGCCCGTCTCGTGGTGGGCGCCGACGACGCGTACACCGTGTATGTGAACGGCACCGAGGTGAGCCGCACCGAGCCCGACGGGCCCGCCGAGAACTGGCGCCGTCCGGCCGTCGTCGATGTCACGGCCCACCTTCGCCCCGGCGCCAACGTCCTGGCCGCGTCCGCGATCAACGCCACCGAGAGTCCGACCGGTTTCATCGCCGTACTGGAACTGACCTCGGCCGACGGCACCACCAGCACCGTCCACACGGACGACACCTGGAAGAGCACGGACAAGGAGCCGTCCGGCGCCTGGCAGCAGGCCGGTTACGACGACAGCGGCTGGCCCGCCGCCAAGAAGGGCCCCGCGTGGGGCTCCGGGCCCTGGGGCGCGGTCGCGCCCGCCATCTTCCCCGCCACCCAGCTGCGGCACGCGTTCCGGCTGGCCGACAAGCCCGTCGCGAGCGCCCGTCTCCTCACGACCGCGCTCGGCCACTACGAGGCGCACATCAACGGACAGCGGGTCGGCAAGGAGCAGTTCGCGCCCGGCTGGACCGACTACCGCCAACGGGTGCAGTACCAGACGTACGACGTCACCGCGCTGGTCCGGCGCGGCGCCAACGCGCTCGGCGCGCATCTCGCGCTCGGCTGGTACGGCGGCAACCTCGGCATGTTCGGACCGCACCACTACGGCGACCGGCCCGCGCTGCTGGCCCAGTTGGAGGTCACGTACCAGGACGGGACGACCGAGCGGGTCGTGTCGGGGAAGGACTGGCGGGCCGCGTCCGGGCCCATCGTGTCGACCGACATGCAGGCGGGCGAGGAGTACGACGCCCGGCTGGAGACGAAGGGCTGGACGGCACCGGGGTTCGACGACGCGAGGTGGCTCCCGGCCGAGGAGGTCGACGGCATCACGACGGAGATCGTCGCGGAGCTGGACGGCCCGGTGCGGATCACCAAGGAGCTGCCCGCCAAGAAGGTCACGCGCGTCGCTCCGGGGGTCTTCGTCTTCGACCTCGGCCAGAACATGGTCGGTTCGGTACGGCTCCGGGTGTCGGGCAAGGCGGGCACGACCGTGACGCTGCGGCACGCCGAGGTGCTGAACCCGGACGGCTCCGTCTACACCACCAACCTCCGTACGGCGCGCGCCACCGACACCTACACGCTCAAGGGCGGGGGCGAGGAGACGTTCGAACCGCGCTTCACCTTCCACGGTTTCCGCTACGTCGAGGTCACCGGTTTCCCGGGTACGCCGCGCGCGAGCGCGATCACCGGCCGCGTCATGCACACGTCGGCGCCGTTCACCTTCGAGTTCGACTCCGACGTCCCCATGCTCAACCAGCTGCACAGCAACATCAGTTGGGGCCAGCGCGGCAACTTCCTCTCCATTCCGACCGACACGCCCGCCCGGGACGAACGGCTCGGCTGGACCGGTGACATCAACGTGTTCGCCCCCACCGCCACGTACGTCATGGAGTCCGCCCGCTTCCTCACCAAGTGGCTCCAGGACCTGCGGGACGCGCAGACCGACGGCGGCTCGTTCACACATGTCGCCCCGGACATCGCGGGCGTCGGCGACGGCTCGGCCGGGTGGGGCGACGCCGGTGTCACGGTGCCGTGGGCGCTGTACCAGGCGTACGGCGACGAGCGGATACTCGACACGTCGTGGGACTCGATGGTGAAGTGGCTGGACTATCTGCGCGCGCACAGCGACAACCTGCTGCGCCCGGCGGACGGTTTCGGCGACTGGCTCAACATCGAGGACGAGACGCCGAAGGATGTCATCGGCACGGCCTACTTCGCGCACGTCGCCGATCTCACCGCGCGGACGGCCCGGGTGCTGGGCAAGGATCCCGCGCCGTACGAGACGCTGTTCGGCCAGGTCCGCGACGCCTTCCGGGCGGCGTACGTGACGGCCGACGGCCGGGTGAAGGGTGATACGCAGACGGCGTACGTACTCGCCCTGTCCATGGATCTGCTGCCGGCGGCGGCCCGCGGGCCCGCCGCCGACCGGCTGGTGGCGCTGATCGAGGCGAAGGACTGGCATCTGTCGACCGGCTTCCTCGGCACGCCCCGGCTGCTGCCGGTGCTCACCGACACCGGCCACACCGATGTGGCGTACCGGCTGCTGCACCGGCGCACGTTCCCCGGCTGGGGGTACCAGATCGAGAACGGGGCGACCACGATGTGGGAGCGCTGGGACTCGATCAGGCCGGACGGCAGTTTCCAGGACGCCGGGATGAACTCCTTCAACCACTACGCCTACGGGTCGGTCGGCGAGTGGATGTACGCGAACGTCGCGGGGATCGCGCCGGGCCGGCCCGGTTTCAAGGAGATCGTCATCAGGCCGCGGCCCGGTGGTGAGGTGAAGCGGGCCGGGGGCCGGTACGCGTCGATCCACGGTCCGATCACCACCCGCTGGGAGTCGGGGCCGGGCGGCTTCGAGCTGGAGTGCTCGGTGCCGCCCAACACCACGGCCGAGGTGTGGGTGCCGGCGCGGAAGGCGGGCGACGTCAGGCACAAGGGCGCGAAGTTCCTGCGGATGCAGGACGGTTGCGCGGTGTACGCGGTGGCGTCGGGGCGCCACCGGTTCACCACCTGATCGAGGGCGGGGGCCGGGTACGGGAGGCGTCCCGTACCCC